>NZ_JBHLVO010000013.1:0-125237 GCF_042433335.1 Metabacillus herbersteinensis | reverse complement strand
AGCATCATTCATCACCTCAAGATTTTTATTACTTCTATTTTAATACAAAAAAGACTGTAGGCAAACTCGATAAAATCGAGTTTGTCTACAGTCTGAACTGATCTATTTTAGATCAGTTTTTGTCTGGATAATCACAATATTCAATAATTGTACCCTCCGTATCTGCTAGATTTAAATAAATCAACCGTCTACCCGTGTTAGTTTATCCGAAAAGTACCTTCAAATGTACGAATACCTTGTTTCTTAAATTCTACTAAGGCTTGATCTAGATCTTCGACTCGATAAGCAATATGATGAACCCCTTTTACCTTTTTGTTTTATAAATCGTGCAATAGGAGAAGTGGTATTGTTTGTTGGTGCTAGCATCTATGAATTCTGGTTGTCACTACCTTCTTGTATTAGGATTAATGAGTGCGATTTATATTTAGGTTATACTTTGATATAGACTGGAAAAGGTAAACCTATCATATGCACTAAAACTTGCTAAGGAACTGTCGAATGAAGATATTATAGTCGTAAACTTATCAGGTCGAGGAGATAAGGACGTTGAACAAAATGATGAAATAATGAATAAAAAGCTATTTTAACATTTTTACATGTTGAAGTAGCTTTTCTTATTTCGATTACACATTTTTTTGTATCTAGTGATTAGTCTGATACTGAATGGACTGGAATATAATTTGACAAACAGCAAAATTGGTTCGCCATTTTTTTTAAAAAATGCAACATGAAATAGAGGAACTTATCCTATATTATTAATACGGAATATTCTAACAACTAAAACGAATGGGGGATTACATGGTTAATAAGTTGCTAACGATAAACAAAGTACGTCTTGAAAAAAGAATAAATTCGTTATCTCAGATCGGGAAAATTGGTGAGACTGGAGTTTGTCGACTCGCACTATCAGAAGAGGATAGGCAAGGGGTTGAATCAGTTAAAAAATGGATGGAGGAAGCCGGTTTAAAGGCACGAATTGATCATTTTGGGAATTTAATTGGTCGACTAGAAGGGATGAATCCTAAAGCACCAATTTTAATGCTTGGATCACATATCGATTCACAGCCCTACGGAGGAAGATTTGATGGTGTCATAGGTGTATTAGGTGCACTTGAAGTTGTTCAAACAATGAACGAACAAAACATCGTGCCAAAAATGCCGATTGAAGTAGTCGCATTTTCAGATGAAGAAGGTTGTCGATTCAATAAAGGGTTGTTTGGTGTTAGAGGGATACTAGGAAAATTAGATGAGGGTGAATTAGAACGAACAGATAAAAATGGAGTAACAAGAAGAGAAGCATTGGTTCATTTTGGATGTGATCCGACAAGGTTCAATGAATCAGAATATCCAGAAGAGAGTATTTCAGCATTCCTTGAAATGCACATTGAACAAGGGCCGATTCTAGAAGCGAAGGATACACCAGTTGGAATTGTTACTGGTATTTCTGGACCACTATGGTTAACGGTCGAATTGGAAGGATTCGCCGGTCACGCTGGATCTGTACCAATGCAGATGAGACAGGACGCGTTAGTAGGGGCAGCAAAAATTATTGTTGCTTTGAATGAATTAGCAAGTCATGACATGAATGCACCTACTGTCGGCACAGTTGGAAGTATGAAGATCTTCCCAGACTCACGAAACATCATACCAGAAAAGGTGAGTTTTACAATTGACTTAAGAGATATTGATAGTACTAGACGTGATCGAATTGAAGAGGTATTAAGATTAAAAATAAATGAAATTGCTGAAAATCATCAATTGACCTATAAAATCTCTGAAGATACAAATAGTGAACCACGCTATTGTTCCAAAAGAATAATGAACATAATGAGAAACGAATGCAGTGATATTGGATTGAATTCCATCGAATTAATGAGTGGACCATTTCACGATTCATTAGCCATGTCCTATGTGTGTGAATATGGAATGATCTTTGTTCGTTGTAAGGATGGAATCAGTCATAATCCGAAAGAGTTTTCAACTATTGAAGATATTTCTCTAGGTACTGAGCTTTTATATCGAACGACTATTAATCTATCAAGTGAAAAGTAGTAGTGACAAGGAATAAACATAAGGAGATGAACTATGAGCCAACGAAAATTCAATACACTCTATGTGATTATTGGACTGATTCCGTTTTTGATGCTGGTTTTTCCTTTTTTCGAAATTGGAAATCGTGCAACCCCTATTGTTATGGGCTTACCCTTTTCATTTTTTTGGGTCATCTTGTGGATTGTTATTACCTTTTTAGCTTTGATATTTCTGTATTTTCTTGATCCAGAAAAGGACGAAGAGGAGGACGTATAATGCCCAGCTGGCAAATAGCTCTAATTATGATGGTGGCTTACTTAGTAATCGCTCTTATTATAGGAGTAATGGCAGGTAAAGGGAGAGACGGAAATTCACTTGAGGAATTTACAGTTGCAGGTGGGAAATTAGGATTGTTTGTCATGTGGTTTCTAATGGGTGGAGCAGTTTTTAGTGCTTTTTCATTTCTAGGCGCACCAGGTTGGGCATATTCAAAAGGTGCTCCAGCACTTTATATTATAGCCTATACAGCATTTGCGATCTTACCTTGGTATATTATAGGACCGAAGATTGGAAAAATCGGAAAAAAATATAAACTCTATACGGTTGCCGCTTTTCTTAAGGAACGGTATAACAGCCCAGTTTTAGCGATCCTTGTTGGTTTAATCGCATTGTTTGCATCAGTTCAGTATTTAGCAACACAGATGACTGGTATGGCTTATATTTTTAATATTATGACCGAGGGTCGCATCCCATTTTGGCTAGGTGCTCTTGTCTCTTATGGAATTGTTGTGATCTATGTTGCAACAGGTGGTTTACGTGCAGCAGCATGGTCAGATGTCTTTCAAGGGTTGTTAATGATCATTATTTCATGGGTTGTCGGTTTAACCATTGTAAATCAATTACACGGTGGAACTACCGAAATGTTTGCTAATATTATAAATGATCAGCCAGGATTCCTACAGATAGGTAAAATGGGATCAACGATGGAGCCAATTGCTTATTCAACTACGATCTTAGTATCAGTTATCGGCTTCTTAATGTGGCCACATTTGTTCTCGAAATCATATGCATCTAACTCTAAAACAATAAAAAAAACCGTGCTCGCTTACCCTATTTTCGCACTGTTTCTTATACCGCTTCTATTAGTGGGTTTTGCAGCAATTGGAGTGGTAGATTCTAGTCAATTGGAAAGTGCTGATCAGGTATTTCCATACTTGATCACAACTGTTATGAATTTACCAGGTTGGGTTTACGGTCTAGTAGGTGCTGGAGCCCTTGCAGCAGCAATGTCAACTGCTGATGCAATTACTCATAGTGCTTCTCTAGAGGTTACAGATGGTGTAGTTAAAAATATATGGAAAAATATTCCAGATAAAAAGACACTACTAATCATGCGGATTGGTGTTTTTATTATCGGTGCATTAGCCTATTATATTACAATATTCGGTGGTCAAGGTTTAATCGCTCTATTACTTGGGGCATATGGTTCAATCGTACAGTTCGCACCTGGAGTTTATAGTGCTTTATATTGGAGACGTGCTACTGCCCATGGAGTAATTGCCGGTTTAATTGTTGGAACTGTTGTGAATTATTATTTTCAACTTGTTGCTAGTTCCACACCATTCGGAATTCATGCGGGAATAATGGGATTAATTGCTAATCTCATCGTAATGGTTACTGTTTGCTATTTAACAAAGCCACATGAAGAAGGTGCTACCAAATACGTTGATGTAGCGTAATATCCGAAATGAATAAAAAATACATCATCGTCGGCTACCTCCTATTTTCTATGGTGCCGGCGATTACTATTTTTATTGCTTCATAGGAATTTCTATAACCTTTTAGAAAGGAGAAATTTATGAAAGCTGATAGTGTGTTTATAAATGGAGAGGTCGTAACTATAGATGATCATAACAGAGTAGTTGAGGGCGTGGCAGTTAAAGAAAATCGTATTATAGCTGTTGGAACGAACCAAGAGGTGAAGGAATATATTTCAGACGAGACTGATATTATTGATCTGGATGGACAATCACTACTTCCGGGCTTTATCGATGCACACTTGCACCTGACTATTTACGGGACAAATCTATTAGGAGTAAGCTGTATATCTCCGCATATTCAATCTCTTCAAGATTTATTTGCGGATTTGCGAAAAAAGACTCAGGAAACTCCTAAGGGACATTGGATTCGTGCCTCGGGATTTAATGAAAAAAAGATGATAGAAAACCGTTTTCCCACGAAACAAGATCTTGATGAAATTTCAACTGACCATCCTATAGTGATCATTCGAACATGTAACCACACTTCAATAGCTAATAGTAAAGCGTTAGAAATTGCCCATATAACAGAAAGAACTGTAGATCCCGAGGGTGGAATTATCGAGCGAGATCAAGAAGGAAACCTATCTGGGAAATTGATTGAAAATGCTCATATGAAACTCTTTGAATTTGCCTGTTATACAGAGGACGAATTAAGAAAAGGAATGAAACTTGCTTCTGAGGAAATTATTCAAGCTGGGATAACCAGTGTTCATGATGCTGGAGGGTATGGAAATGGCTCGGATACTCTACGAATCATGCAACAGGCTGTAAAATCAAACGATATTAAGGTTCGAGTTTTTGCAATCGTAGGTTCTTTAACGAATTCTCATGAGTTTGTTCAGAAAATGCTTGAAGCAGGTACAATTTCAGGCCTAGGAGATGAGAGGTTTAGGATTGGACCAGCAAAAGTGTTCACTGATGGCAGCAGTGTCGGGCCAACGATTGCAACACGTGAGCCATACTCCCATAACTGCAATGACTTTGGAATTACTTACTATAGCCAAGATGAGCTAAATCGCATATTGGGCGAGGCACATAAAAAAGGATTCCAAATAACTGCCCATGCGCAAGGGGACAGAGCGATTGAAATGCTTTTAAATTGTATAGAAAATGCTCTAACAAAAGATCCACGTGAGGACCATCGTCATAGAATCGAACACGCTGGAATTGCCTCTCCAGATTTACAAAAACGAATGAAAAAGCTTGGTATAGTGATCACTCCAAATCCTGTCTTTATGTATGTAAACGGAGATAAGTATCTAGAATATTATGGTGACCGTGTAAATGTAATGTACCCGGCCCGCGACTATATTGACCAAGGAATTATCGCTGCATTTGGCTCGGATGCACCAGTTACTTTTCTTGATCCATTACTCGGTATCCATGCGGCTGTCAATAGAGAGTCAGCCCAAGGACAATCAGTAGGAAAAAAACAATGTGTTAAGATAATGGAGGCCATTCGCGCCTACACCTGGAATGGAGCTTACGCTAGCTTCGAGGAAAAAATAAAAGGTAGTATTGAAGTTGGTAAATTAGCTGACCTTGTTGTCTTAAACGATCGTATTTTAAAAGTAGATAAAACAAGAATAAAAAACGTTAAAGTCCAACTAACCATGGTTGATGGTGAAGTTTTATACGATCCTAAACACATAGTTAGAAAGGGAATGAAGAATTTGTGTTAAATTGTTCAACGAGAAATGATGTTAATTAAAGTTAGTCTAAAAAGTGGACACGTACTTTTGGGATTTTTATATACTAAAAACAATAAATTAAAGAAGACCTATCCATATTGTAAAATCATATAGGCATTTCCGAAAACAAAGAACTCTTCGCCTACATGAAGAATAACACGAAAAAGCAGTTGAGATTTAGTCCTCAACTGCTTTTTTGATCGTTCTATTTACTAGATATTTCACAAATTTCATAATTGGATAGTTATCATGAACGAAACTAGCTCCTTACTCATAACATCGTAGGTTAACTTGTTAGACTGTTTATCGAGTCAAAAATCAAACCAAATAGAGCTTCATTACGAAAGGTATCGTATCCGGCATCGAGGATACAAAAAAAGAGTGTTAATTTCAACATCCTTGAATAGATATGAAGGAAACAGTAAAACAAGCTGGCAAATTCAGAAATAAGGAAACAATGTATCAATCTACTATTAAAAATCAGAATTTTATTTAATCGTATTTTTCTCGAAAAGAATAAACTTTCAAAGGAGGTGAAAATGAAAGGCTACTAACATTTAATAACTTACTTTTAAGGGGGGAGAGATTATTTTGGTGAAGTCAAATTTTTTCATTTTCATTCTATTATTTTCACTTGTATTATCAGCTTGTTCAATGAAAGTAACAAAAGAAACAGAAGAAGATGAGAATGCGTCAAAGAAAGTAACAGAAAGTTTACCTGAAGATCGAAAGGTTCGAGAAATAGAAATGTATGTAACTACACCTGATTATGATCCAATCCGATATGAGTTTGGAATGATGATTGCTGAAGAATGGAAAGAATTAGGGTTTGATGTAAAGGTAACTCCGTTAGAATGGAATCGTTTAGCAGAGGTTGGAATGAAACAAAAAGACTATGATGCATTCACTTTATCGTGGGCAGGACGAGCAGAACGAATTGATCCCGATCATTTTGTATATGCAACATTGCACTCATCCAATGCGGGTTTAGGAGCCTATAACATTGTTGGTTATGATAACCCTGAATACGATAATTTAGCTGAAGCACAAAGAAAAGTAACAGATTTAGAGAAACGCAAGGAAATTGTGAATCAAACTCAAGAAATTTTCCTAGAAGATATGCCATACGCTCCAGTTGTACATCGGGATCAATTGATGGCATACAATAAGGAAAACTTTAAAAATGTTACTTATATGTTAGGTGAAGGGTTAAATAGTTATTGGAACTTTTTGAATATGGAGCCTACAGGAAATCAAAAGGTAGTTAGATGGGGCTATCCAAGTGATATTGATTCTTTAAATCCTTTAAGCTCGACAAATTCACATGATTTCCAAGTAACGCGTTTAATCTATGACCGTTTAGTACAAATTTCAGATACAGGTGAGCCGGAAAATGGGGCTGCAAAAACAATTGAAGATGTAAACAATGACGGAAAAACATATAAAGTAACACTTCAAGAAGGGATGAAATTCCATGATGGGGAAACTGTAACAGCAGAAGATGTAAAATTTTCGTTTGATTTAGTCAAGGAAATACAATCCCCATACTTTATGGCAATGGTTGAACCGATTGATTCAATTGAGATTGTTGATGAATTAACTGTTCAATTTAATTTAAAAGAACCATTTGCACCATTTATAAGTAATACATTAGCTCAGATGTATATTTACCCAGAGCATTATTGGAAACCAATCCTCGAAAAAGAAGGTGCAACAGGAGTATTAGAGCACTCAAATGAGAAAATCATTGGTAGCGGTCCGTTCAAAATGGATTATTGGAGAAAAAACCAAGAATTGAAATTACTACGTAATGATGATTTCCGTACGCCTGCAAAGATTGATGGTATTTTAAGCATTCCTTACTCTAATACACAAGGAATGGTTGCTGCGGTGGAACAAGGAGAAGCCGACATGACAGGATGGTGGGTTGAACCTATACAGGTAGATAAACTAAAAGAAAATCCAATGCTTGAAGTGATAAATGTTAAAGATCATGGTCTCTACCACATTAATTATAACATGAGAAGAATGCCATTTGATGATAAGGCAGTCCGCTTAGCAATGGCGAACGTAATCCCAAAACAACGGATTATAAATGAACTTTTAGAAGGTTATGGTACTCCTGCAAATTCATTTATAGCTCCAGCAAATGAGTTTTGGCATAATCCTGACGTAAAAGAGTTTGATTATGATCCTAAAAAGGCAAGAAAAATTCTAGAAGATGCTGGTTACCAGTGGGATGAAAATGGAAAAATTCACTACCCAGAAGGGAAAAGCGATCAAGACAAAGATAAAGGTATTATCCGAGAAGTAGAGTAAACAATTTATCGGGAAGGGGAAACCATCTCCTTCCCTTACTATTATAGTCTTAGAATGTATACCCAAATTCTAAGGATAAAAAAGTAATACTATGACAGGTACCAAATTATAGGCTATCAGGCAATGGTGTGGGACTAGCCAAGTTATTTGAAAGGAGCATTTAATTTGAAGGGATTACGAGGGTTCATAGTAAAAAGGATTGCTCAAAGTGTAATCACATTATTTATACTATTATCGATCTTATTCTTTATGTTCCGTATACTGCCCGGTGATCCAACAACGATGTTTGTTGATGCGGCATTACCTGTAGAAGCTCAAGAAGCTGTTCTACAACAATTTGGACTTGATAAACCATTAGGAGAACAATATTGGGTTTATATGAAGAACTTTGTACAAGGTGAATTCGGCATCTCATTTACATCGCGTGAGCCTGTCATTGACGTTATTTCGGATTATTTAGTAGCAACGATAATATTAATGGGTTTTACGGTGGGGCTCGCACTTATCTTGGGTATTCTTGGAGGTGCATTGGCAGCATGGTATCGAGGGACAAAATTCGAAGCAATTGTTGTCTCGATTGCACTTTTCTTTCGTTCTGCCCCAATCTTTTGGATTGGTATGGTTGCTTTATCTTTTTTCTCGTATAAACTAGGCTGGTTTCCCACCGGTGGGATGAATATGCCAGGCCAACAGTTCTCTGGTTTCTTTGATAAATATTTTACAATCCAGTTTTTAAGTCACCTTGCCCTTCCGGTAATAGTAGGGGCTGCTTATTACATTGCAAGCCCATTGTTAATTATGAGAAGCTCGATGATTAGTATTATGGAAGAAGATTTTATAGAAATGAGTCGAGCAAAGGGATTAAAATCAAGAGCTATTTTGTTTAAACATGCGGCAAGAAATGCCTTATTACCGGTTGTGACAGAAATAGCCCTACTGATTGGCTTTGCAATTGGAGGACAAGTATTGCTAGAAGTAGTATTTAATTGGCCAGGGATTGGGCGATTAATTGTTGATTCCGTTCAAAGGAACGATTACCCAGTTGCACAAGCAACCTTTTTTCTAATGGGGGTAATAGTCGTTTTCCTTAATTTAATTTCTGATATTCTTTACGGGTATTTAGATCCCCGTGTCACATACAAATAATCTTTTAAAAAAAGGGAGGTTAAGACATGAGCCTAAAACAATTATCTCGATTATTACTTAAAGATAAACTTGGATTAATGGGTATTATCCTTCTCTTGTTTTTTATTGGTGTTGCAGTATTTGCCCCACAAATTATTCCATATGATCCTTCAGAGCAACATTACAATAAAAGTGGTGATTTATTGAGAATGGAACCCCCTAGTAAGGATCATTTCTTCGGAACAACTAGACTTGGAAGAGACGTATTTAGTCAAGTTGTTGCTGGAACAAGAGTAGCTTTATTTGTTGGTTTTACTTGCGCTGTGATGGTTACAGTTATTGGAACGGTAATCGCATTAGTAGCAGGTTATTTTGGTGGGTGGATAGATGATTTATTAATGAGGATGACAGACATCGTATACGGAATTCCATTCTTACCATTTGCAATGATTATGGTAGCTGTATTAGGCCCAAGTATTTGGAATATCATCATCGCAATCGTCTTAATTTCCTGGAGAACGACAACAAGGGTTATACGTTCAGAAGTGTTAACCATTAAACAAAGAACGTTCATTCAAGCAGCTAGACTAAATGGTGCTAGTCATGGAAGAATTATCTTTAGACATATTGCACCTAACATTTTACCTTTAGCACTCGTATTTGGTTCATTGGCAATGGGCTGGGCAATTGTAACAGAAGCAAGTGTAAGCTTCTTAGGGTATGGAGATCCAATGCTAATAAGCTGGGGGAAAATATTATTCGATGCTTATGTGGCTCAGGCAATAACGGAAGCATGGTGGTGGGTAGTTCCACCTGGACTAGCGATTACGTTACTTGTTATGTCTGGATTTTTTGTAAGCCGAAGTCTTGAAGAAATCTTAAATCCGAGGTTGAGAAAATGAGTGGAAAATACTTACTGGAAATAAATAATTTAAGAACATGTTACAAAGCAGAACATGGTGATGTTTGGGCAGTCGATGGGGTAGATATTCTACTTGAACATGGTGAAAGTCTAGGTTTAGTCGGAGAATCAGGCTGTGGGAAGACAACCATCATTAAATCTATTATAAGACTACTTCCTGAAAGGGCATTTTCGGAAGGCGAGGTAATTTTCAATGGTGAAAATCTATTAAATTTATCTATGTCTGAAATTAGAAAAATACGATGGAATAAAATTTCGATTGTGTCTCAAAGTGCGATGAATTCATTGGATCCCGTTTATAGAGTAGGAGACCAAATTGTTGAGGCCATTCGAACTCATCGCAATGTCAAAAAGAAAGAGGCATGGAGCAGAGCTGAAGAGCTATTTGAATTAATTGGAATAGATAAATCTCGTTTGAAAGATTATCCGCACCAATTTAGTGGTGGAATGAGACAACGTGCCATTATTGCCATGGCTCTCTCTCTTGATCCAGAAATTATCGTTGCAGATGAACCAACAACAGCACTGGATGTTGTTGTACAGTCACAAATTCTGAAAAGAATTCAAAATCTTCAAAATAAATTAAATAGTTCAATGATCATGGTAACTCATGATATGTCGGTGGTTGCAGAAACATGTCAGAAGGTTGTCGTAATGTATGCTGGCAAAGTAGTTGAGTCTGGTTCTGTGGAATCAATTTTTAATGAGCCAAGTCATCCATATACAATGGGACTAAAAAATGCCTTTCCAAGTGTAAAAGGAGAAAAAATTGAGTTGATTTCGATTCCGGGCTATCCTCCTGATTTACAAAACCCTCCAACTGGTTGTCGATTTGCGGATCGATGTCCATTTACGACAAAGCTTTGTTTAGAAGAATACCCTGAAGTAGTTGAAGTCAATAAAAACCACAAAGTAGCATGCCATCATTTAAATAAAGTGGAAGAAATGCGGAAACTTGCTGCACACCGTTCTACTTGGGAAACCACTGGGAAGGAGTTAGTCTAATGGAAAATGTAAGACTAGAAGACTATGTCGTATATCCTGAAACGTTACTTGATGAACGTCCAATCGTTTTTGATATTCAAGACTTACAAGTTCATTTTCCAGTAAATCAAAGTCTTTTTGAATCATTTGGAAGTAAAAAAGAAGCTAAGAAATTTGTAAAAGCTGTAGATGGTATTTCACTTTCAATTAGAGAAGGTGAAACGATTGGACTCGCTGGAGAGTCAGGCTGTGGAAAAACAACTCTTGCCAAAACAATGGTCAGGTTGGAAGAAGCAACCTCCGGAAAAATTGCTTTTAATGGGAAGGATATAAAAGGATTTCGCTCACAAGAACTTAAGGAATTCCGCAAAAATGCACAAATGGTTTTCCAGGATCCCTATGAATCTCTTAATCCTCAATTTTCGATCAAGCAAACTTTAGAGGAGTCTCTTATCATCCACGGGATGAAGGGTAAAAAAAAGAGACGGGAAAGAATAATAGAAACACTTGATAAAGTTGGGCTTAGACCAGCTGAAAATTTTATTAATCGCTATCCTCATCAAATGAGCGGTGGTCAGCGTCAACGTGTTGCAATTGCAAGGGCTCTTGTAATAAATCCAAAGTTTCTTGTAGCAGATGAACCCGTTTCAATGCTAGATGTTTCAATTCGAGCAAGTATTTTAACTTTGCTCCAGGATTTAGTAAAAGAATTAAATTTAGCAAGTGTCTATATTTCACATGATTTATCACTAATTCGTTATGTTTGTGATAAAACAGCAATCATGTATTTAGGACGAATTGTTGAATTTGGACCAACGGAGGACGTGATCTTAAATCCAATTCACCCCTATTCGAAGGCTTTGATCTCAGCTGTTCCATCCCCTCAACCACTTACAGAAAGTTTACATGTGCCGTTGGAAGGGGAAGCCCCTAATCCAATTAATGTACCGAATGGATGTCGATTTCATCCAAGGTGCCCCGTAGCTATAGACAAGTGTAAAAAAGTGGAGCCAAAAGTCACATATTACGAAAGTCGTAGGGTAGAATGCCATCTATTTGATATAGAAGGAGGTCTATAAATGGAAAATGAAGTAATTTTAAGCATTGAGGAAAAGGTAGATGAAGAGTTACCAAATTTAATTGCTAGTTTACAAGAGTTTCTAAGAATCAAAAGTATCTCAGCGCAAGACATAGGGATGGAAGAATGTGCATTGTTTTTAAAAGACACGATGGAGTCCATCGGAATTAATTGTAAGATTCTAGAAAAAGAGGGTGCATTCCCAGTAGTATTCGGACAAATTCTAAACCCATCTGCTACAAAAACACTACTAATATATGGGCATTATGACGTGCAACCACCAGAACCACTTCATTTGTGGGATAGTGACCCATTTGAACCCGCTATAAGGAATGGAAAAATCTACGCTAGAGGGTCTACGGATGATAAAGGAAATCTCTGGGCAACTATTATGGCGGTTAAGTGTTTACTTGAAGCAGATATCCAAATACCTATTAACCTTAAATTCTTTTTTGAAGGAGAGGAGGAAGTCGGAAGTCCAAACTTCAAGGCATATATGGAAGAGAATAAAGCCTTATTAGAAGCAGATTATACGATTCTTTGTGACAGAGGTGTTCATGAATCAGGTCGTCCTCAAATGTATCTTGGTAATAAAGGAATTACCCATGCAGAAATCACAATACATGGTGCAAAACGAGATGTTCATTCAGGTCAGGCCCCTTTTATACCTAATACGGCATGGCAGCTAGTCTGGTTATTAAATAAATTAAAAGATGAAAATGAAAACATTTTAATACCAGGATACTACGATAATGTTTCGGAACCAAATGTGGAGGATTTACACCTATTAAGAAATGTTCCCTTCGATTCTAAGGAATACAGTGAAATCTATGGAATACGTGATATTTTAACGAAAAATGATGGCATGGCAGCATTAACATCGCTATTATTTAAACCAACGGCAACTATTAATGGTTTTACTTCTGGCTATCAAGGTGTCGGGAATAAAACGATTGTTCCGAATAAAGCATCCGTTAAAATAGATTTCCGCTTTGTGAAAAATCAAGATCCAATTCGATGTGTAGAATTAATCAAGGACCATTTACAAAAGAATTTTGATGGAGAGATTGAAGTTGAAATTGCTGAAGTTCGTAATCCTTCAAAGGTCTCACTAAGTGCTGAAGTTGTCCAAGTTGTAATTGAAGCTTCCAAAAGAATCTATAAAGAAGATCCTATTGTTTGGCCACTGTTAGACGGTGCTGGCCCAATGTCGTTGTTTGAGGAAATTTTAGGTGCACCAGCTATTATTGTCGGTCTTGGTGCCCCATTTGCTTTCGCTAATACACATGCTCCTAATGAAAATATTAGTATAGAAAACTATTCAAACGGTATAAAACTTATGGCAAGCACCTACTACTTATATGGAAAGAGGGAATAATTATGAGTCTAGAACGAGTTGGAAACCTAATTGATAATCGAAAAGACGAGTATTTAGAGCAGTTATTTACACTACTAAGACAGAAAAGTATAAGTACGCAAAATATCGGGGTTCGTGATTGTGCAGAATTACTTAAAGGTATGATGAAAGAAATCGGTATTGAAACTAGATTACTAGAAACTGCAGGTCATCCTATTGTCTATGGTGAAATCATGAAAGATCCAAGTGCCTTTACATTGCTAATTTATGGCCATTATGATGTGCAACCGGCTGAGCCACTTGATGAGTGGTTATCTTCACCATTTGAGCCTACTATTCGAGATGGCAAAATTTATTGTCGCGGAGTAGGTGACAATAAGGGGCAGTTAATGGCTCAGGTGCTTGCAATAAAAACATATTTGGATGCATTCGGTGAAATACCAATTAATATAAAATTGGTGTTTGAAGGTGAGGAAGAATGTGCAAGTGCTAATTTGGCAGAATTTGTAGAGAACAATAAAGAGCTATTAGCAGCCGATCTTGTCTATACCTCTGATGGTCCGATGCACGACAGTGGTTCTCCTTTTGTTCTTTTAGGTGTTAGAGGGATGTTGTATGTAGAGCTTACGGCAAAAGGAGCAGACTGGGATAATCATTCGGGTAACAAAGGTAATATCGTACCAAACCCATCATGGGAAATAATTGACCTTTTACGAACAATGCGTGATGAAAATGGCAGAGTATTAATAGAAGGTTTTTATGATCATATTGTTAAACCAACAGAAAAAGAAATTCAGATTATTAAAAAGCTTCCATATAATCAAAAAGATATTGCTGAAAAAATCGGTTATAGTGGTTTAGATATGGATGGTGAAACTTATTACCGTAGGTTAACGATGGAACCGACATTTAATATTGCAGGTTTTACAAGTGGGTATGGAGGAGAGGGATCAAAGACAATCATTCCTTCTAAAGCTGTATTGAAGATGGATATGCGTCTTGTTGTTGAACAGGATCCAGACGACATTTTTGAAAAATTTTGCAACCATGTTAAAAAGCATGCACCAAATATTGAAGTAAAACGATTAGGTGATATGAAGCCTTCACGTACATCTGCTGATCATGAAATTGTTGGAGTGGTATCAAATGCCGTACGGAATTCCTTTCAAACAGATCTAATTCTTCAACCAAGTATGGGCGGAAGTTTACCTGATTATGTGTGGACAAAAATATTAGGTATACCTTCAGTGGTTGTTCCTTATGCAAATTTTGATGAAGCTAATCATTCTCCTAATGAAAATATGGGAGTTCAAAACTTTTTGGATGGTATCAAATGCACATGTTATGTGATCAATGAAATTAGCAAGAATCATAGTAATGTGAAACTTCAAGAGACTTCAGTTTAATAAGGAAAGTATGATACTTTAGGGCGTGTCGCATTAGAACATAATGCTTGTTTCTGTTACGGATCAGACAAGGTAAGATCGCATTAGCAAAATTCGATTCTGACTACACAAAACGTATAGAGCCGCTATAGAAATTGAAATTGTAAGATACATCTAACACAACGGACTTGGTATCGGTGCGTTTAAGAAAAAAAATAGGTTCTTCTTGTCCCACTAATGGTCGCTTTCCTTTAATTAGGACTGCACCTATTTTTTTTTGCGATAGCACCTATATTACCGAGTGGGGAATATTTTCCTGAGAAATTGAAGCCATTCGTCGATCGGATATGTATTGATGACTTCTTTATGGGCGATGGCAGTAGAGGAAAACGCACAAGAAAACTTGGAATTGAAAAAAATATGCCCAACTTGGTTTAGAAGAATGGTATGGGCCGCAAGCTATTAAAAAAGTATATAAGAGACTTAGTAGCATAGACGATTGTCTTGTAGAAATGGCTCTACCTTAAGAATCAATTGGTAATAGCTTAATGTGTATGTGGTACTACTTCTAATAAATAAGCTTAAATTGGGAAGTGGATGAAATAAATAGCCTATTGGATAATGGGCTATTGTTACCTAAGTTATCTTGCCTGCCTGTTTATCAATTGGACAATGATACGGATAAACATCATTAGAAAAAATATGCTGATAGACGTGTGTATCCATGTCCATGTATGGTATTCAATTAAATCGGTATATTTTTCAAAAAGAACCTCAATAATCGTTAAAACGGAGGTATACACTACGCATTGCAGAGTAATGCCAAGATATCTTGAATAATAAGTTGTTTGATAAAAGTAAATACAGACTACTGGAAATAAGAGATATTCATAAAGAAGATTGGAACCAAAATATTCACTTAAGAAGCTTATAGGATATTCGAGCATTTTCTCTTCTACAACTAAAACACCAAGAAATATTGAGAAACAAGAGGCCAATAAGAAAATTAAAATCCAGTCTTTGATTGGTGGTTTTCTTAAACTAAAAACCAATAGGATGATTCCGATTATAAGTAGTAACCATAAAATTATTCTTTCCATGAATAAATTTGTCCTTCCAGTGGGTTTAAAATAAAGTTTGATCATTTTTGGTGTGTGTTGTTTAACATTAGCCACACATTAGTCATAATTAAGAGGAGTGAAAATCTCTTTTTTTTGTTTAGTTAATTTTATTATTATTTCATTTTACTAATAGGTACTTTGAAGACTACCAAATAAAAAATAATAATTGGAAGTCCAATCAAATATGTTAATAAAGTTTTCTTATGGTGCAGCAATAACGTTGGAAATAGAGTAGCGTCTAATAAAGCTGACCACTTCAAAGATTTATTTTTATCTAGAACCTTGATAATTATTCAATAATCTTCAAACATTATGATGGTTTTAATAAATGATTGATCAAAACAGGCTCTTTTGCTCACTTCAGGCTTGAAACCCCTTAAATAAAGTAAGAATTTCTCGGATAAGATCAGTAGTCAATGCGACAACTGTGGCTCTTCAAAGTTTAAGAGTTCTGTTAAAGGTTATTCGCGTTTTCTAGATATTTGTCTTCAACAAAAAAACTTCAATCTTATATAGTATATAAATTCATTAGAGAGGACTGAAACACGTAGAATGATTCTTAAAAGATTAACAGAAGATCAACTTAATAAATGGGAACAGGACGGTTGTCTCTACATTCCTTACGAGGAGATTTATAGCTCTGAGGTAAAAGGAAATTTAATCAAGTGGGTTGACGAAGTTCAAAATTTCCCTGAAACAAAAGGAAAATGGATGAAATATTACGAAAACAGTCTTAAAGACGGTACAAAAATACTAAATAGAATCGAAAAATTTTCTTTCTTATCATAAGAAACTAGATGAACTAGTAAATGGTAAATGGATGATAGAGCTTGTTTCACAATTGTTTGGAGAAGAAGCTGTTCTTTATAAGGAGAAAATTAACTTTAAACTTCCAGGTGGAGAAGGCTTTAACCCACATCAAGATGTACTAGCTGGATGGGATGAGTACGGACATACCTTGCATATTTCCGTTGCAATTTGTATTGATGAAGCTAATGAGAAAAATGGATGTTTAGAATGTACCTTAGGCGAACACAAAAAAGGACTCCTTGGACCAATGTTTAAAGAGCTTCCGAAAGAGGTCGTAGATAAATTAGATTGGGTTTCTTATCCTATGCAGCCTGGTGATATGATAATATTTGATTCATATACACCACATCGTTCAGGTCCAAACCTTACAGAGACAACAAGAAGAAAGATTTTTTTAACGTTTAATAAGCTTTCTGAAGGGAATTTCCGAGAAGAATATTATAAAAATAAGCGAAAAAATTTCCCGCCGGATTTTGAAAGAAAAACTGGGGAAAACTATGAGTATAAAATATAGTAAGTGGATTTAGGTATCTTGAAGGATCACCTTATAAAATAAAAAATAGAAAAGAATACGAACCTTATTAAAGGATATTTCCTTTCAGTTCCTTACTTCTGACACGGAATGATTTATTACACTAGCACAGCTATAATAAAGAGGTTAACATTAGAGGCTACTTATGCCTCATGTTAACCTTTTTAATTTACAATTCCATCTCAGAAGTCGCAGATACCCTAAGAAAACCAACCGTGTTCTTGCGATGAAATAGAAGATTGGTCACCGTGGGATGACAGCGGTGCTTTAAAAGTCGAAGATCCTTTTTATACTGATTATTAAAATGACTATGTAAACAAAAGGTGTTTCTTATAAGAAACACCTTTTGTTTACAATTATTTTTAGTTTCACACTCTATTTTTATCTTCAGTTTTTATACCAGAACCTTAGTATTATCTACTCCTCATGTTTACCCATACAACGCTCACATTCATATAAATAGGATTCATGTTGCTCTTTAATTTCACATCCGCATTCACGACATTCTTTTTTCGGTAAGTGACGGTAAAACTCCAAAGTTAACATTTTTACTACCCCCATTTATTATTTTATTAAATTCATTGTACTATAACAGATTTAAAATTTCAATACTGTTATATAATTAATTTTATTTCTATCTGAGGTATTGGCTTAACCACACGCACAAAACGCCACTAAATGTTTGGCTTGATACTTACTAGTCCATTGAATATAAACCTACCTTTTGGGCCAATTGTTTGTGAACATGAGGAAACAATGATTGTTGTAATTCTTGCGAAAAGAGGTTCAGTTCATCCGAAACAACTCGGGACTTAAAAAACACCATCCTTTCCACCATATTACAGAAAGAATAGCGTTTTTTTGTTTAGGGATAAAAGAGCCTTGTTCTACCATTACTTTTAATGCCATGATAGTTGCAGAATGAAAAAGCTTTTATTGTCGAAGTTTTTAGTTCAGTTATTAAACTGCTAAAAAGTTATAAACTTGTACTATAGAAAAGGAGAGAACATTTTGTACGAACTAAAAACAAAAGAAACCGAAAGCAATGTTATTGAGTTTATCGAAAATGTCGAAAGCCCTAAAAAGCGTGAAGACGCATATAAATTATTAGATATCTTTACTGAAACGACAGGGTATAAGGCGAAGATGTGGGGACCGAGTATCATTGGATTTGGTGCATATCATTATAAATATGAATCCGGTCATGAAGGCGATGCACCACTAGTTGGCTTTTCACCTCGAAAAGCAAAAATCAGTTTGTATTTTGCGACGGGAGACACAAAAAGAGAGGAATTGTTGAAGGACCTTGGAAAACACACATCTGGAAAAGCGTGTGTATACATCAATAAAGTAACAGATATTGATATTGATGTTTTAAAAGAGTTAATTAACCAATCTGTAAGGTTTTTAAAAGAAACCTATTCGAATCAATAAAGAGTTGTCCCGTACATTCTTTTTCAGTAAGTGGAATAGAAGCTTTAGGAAAAAAGATTTTCCACTAACAAAAGTAAAAATAAAGGACAACAAAAATCTTCATCTTAATAGAAGAGGATTTTTTAATGTGTTAACTTTTTTTTGCTCAATTGCATCTAATTTCATTTCATTTCATTTCATATCAGGTAAGTTTAAAACGATATTAAAAGGAATATACTTAAACTCTGATTAATTACTAGTTATTTTGAGATCAAATTAGTAAATGAATCATAAAAAAGGTAATAAACCTAATTATGTGGAATAGATATTGTGAAGTGAAATAATGGAGGTATTAACATGAGTAAATTTAGCTTGTTCGGTAAGCTTATAGCAAAAGAGGGAGAACGTGACACATTAGTAGATATTTTGTTAGAAGCAGCAGCGTCAATGGAGAATATAATTGATTGTGAACTATACATCGTGAATGTTTCAGATGAGGACTCTAATGCAGTATTTGTTTATGAGGTTTGGAAAAATGAAAGTGCTCATCAAGCCTCACTCTTGCTGGAAGTAACTCAAACCCTTATTCAGCGCGCGAAACCACTACTCATTGGAATGGAGAGAATCAATACACTAGTACCAAGAGGAGGTAAGGGTATTTCAACCCCTTTATAGAATTTGTAGAACAAACACAGCTTGATTTTGAACAAAAAGATGCTAAAGATAAATGGCTGAAGTAAATAAGAGTTGCTAGCGATCAGAAACTCGCTTTTTGTTATAAGTTTTAGTGAAAATTGTATGTTTGGAAAGGTATGATTAATTTGGATATTAATAGTAATGATGGTTTGTCTTTACCGAAAGGGCAACCTACTGGAAGTATATTCGCTAATCGAATTGTTCAAGCGATTATGGCTTCAAACCTTTTACTGCAACTTGGTATATGGGTAAGGAATTTTGCTATTTTATTATATGTCACAGACATTACAAATAACAATCCGATCTATGTTTCGTTAATTTCAATTGCAGAGTTTGCACCTATCTTTATCTTTTCTATTATTGGAGGTACTTTCGCAGACCGGTGGAAACCTAAACTTACAATGGTTTGGTGTGATGTGTTGTCTGCGGTGTCGATCTTTGTTGTGCTGCTAACTCTCATTTATGGTTCGTGGTATGCCATCTTTTTTGCTACTCTTGTGTCAGCGATTTTATCACAGTTCTCAATGCCGTCTGCAATGAGATTGTTAAAACAGCATGTACCAGCTGATCAATTGCAATCCGCCATGGCCATTTTCCAATCTTTGATGGCCATGTTTATGATCATAGGTCCAGTTGTAGGAACCTTTGTTTATCAAAAATATGGTATTTTTATTTCTATTACCGTCATGGGTGTTATGTTTTTGCTTTCTGCTTTAGTGCTAATGTTTCTTCCTCGAGATACCGTGAAGGAAAAAGTAGAAGTTCAAAGCGACTTCAAAAAAGAGCTGATGGATGGTTTTCGATATGTTATGTCTAAGAAGGTACTTAAATCAATGGGTGCTATATTTGCAGTATGCGGTTTAGCAGTTGGGCTCATATCACCACTAATGCTTTTCGTTACTATAGAAAACCTGGGTATGTCAAAGGACTTTCTTCAATGGTTACTTATGGCTAATGGAGCCGGTATGTTAATTGGGGGCGGTGTGGTGGTCGCTTTTTCTAAGAAGATATCTCCACAAAAGCTTCTTGCTATCGGTATCTTTGCAAGTATGATTTTCACGATTGGTATTGGGTGGTCTACAAGTGTACTACTAACCATTCTATTACAAATATTAAACGGCATGTTTTTCCCTTGTATCCATATAGGGATTAATACTTTAATCCTAAAAGGGACTGATGAATCATTCGTTGGACGTGTAAATGGTGTACTCAACCCTTTATTTATGGGAATGATGGTCATCGGGATGTCAGTTTCAGGACTTTTAAAAACCCCGTTGTCTTTATCCGGTGTTTATTTGGTCTCAGGTATATTGTTCCTAATCGGTACATTATTTGTTGTTCCGCTATTTAAATTAAAAGAAGAAGGACCATTAATAGAGCAAGTAGTTAATGTGGAGTAAAGTAGAAGAATATTTAACGGGGAATACAAACTTCGATTTAAAATTATTATAAGTTCTATGTGACACGCGGCTCTTTATAAAGTGGCCGAGTGTTTTTTATGATATCAGCTTAAGCTGTATAAAAACCAACCCACTTTTTAAGTCTGAATTAGCTAACCTTGCTTCAACTAATATAGGGTTAGAGAGCCCTCATCCGAATGGAAGAGGGTTCTGTTTTTAGAAGAATCTATGAGAGTAAGAATAATTTTCGTTGTTAATTTGTTAAAATAGAATTAAGGACTAAAGTGGAATTAATTCATCGAGTTATTTTTGTTGACTTTATAAACTGTAAATATTAAAATTACAGTAATCTTCTTGAGGAGGAAGCGATCAAAGTGAATAGTGATTTTACAATAGGAGTGCATAGTTTAGTCTTTTTAGCTTATTTACCAGATCATATGGCTAGTAGTGAGTCAATCGCTACAAATGTTTGTACAAACGCGGCACGGATTCGCAAGATATTGAGCTGTTTGCGCAATCATGGATTTGTTAAGACAAAAGAAGGTATCGGCGGTGGCTATATTCTCGACTGTAACCCTCAAGAGGTATCTTTGGCAGATATTTATCGTACAGTTTCACGTGGCAGCCTAAAACCAAACTGGTGCACAGGTGATCCGGAGCAAAATTGTGTTGTATCGTCTAATACCCAGGTGGTTATGGATCAAATTTTCAATGAGGCTGAATTGTATTTTGAAAAATATTTAGAGAATATTACTCTTAGTTCTGTTTTAGAAAAAATTAAACTGTGTCCATGATTTAGTTTTTTCTTTTGTCTATACTGTACATTATTTTATTACAGTATGACACGAAATAGATGGTAGACTCTTTTTTTAAAAATAAACTGTAACTTTTTTTATAACATTTAAGGGGTGTATATAACCATGGCCGATAAATATCGATTTGAAAATGGGGATTGGGTACAGGGTAGGTCGAAAGATGGAGAACTGATCCACGGGTTTGTTGAAACCGTAGACTCTAACCAAGGAATTGTAAAAGTAAATGTGGTAGAAAGTGACAATGAAATAGCGATTGGCAAATCGATTTGGATCCTAAATAAATGGACTGAAAAGCTGCCCGATTTAACAGTTAGTAATGAAAGTCACCTTTTAACATTAATCGATTTGGCTTTACTATCAAAAGATAAGCAGTGGTTTATGGAATTATCTGCGAATTTAGCATCCATTAAAAAAACTCCAGAAGTGTATACCAAGAAATCTGAATTTCTAATCAGTGGAAACAGAATTGGGGATTTTGATGCAAAAAGGTAATCTTCATCTATTTGGTGAGAAAATCAAAAAAGTGTTTTTTTTAAAATAAAAAAAATAATATTGGAGGAAATTATAATGGCTATTTCACACGTAACAGATCAAACTTTTACCACTGAAATAAAAGATGGATTAGTGTTAGTAGATTTTTGGGCGCCATGGTGCGGTCCTTGTAAAATGATTGCACCTATGTTGGAGGAAATCGATGGTGAAATAGGTGATAAAGTTGGGATTATCAAACTTAATGTAGATGAAAACCCAGAAACAACAAGAGCTTTTGGCGTCATGAGCATTCCAACGTTGATTCTTTTCAAAGACGGAGTTGCTGTAGATAAGGTTATTGGCTTTCAACCAAAAGAAGCTTTGACAGAATTAATTTCAAAGCACGTGTAAAACGGAAGGGCAATGAGAGAGCCATGCTAGATTGGTCATGTAGACAGACCTACATTGCTTTGGACAATATGACGACGGCAGCCGCACAAATCGACATTGATTCTTGTCCCATAGAAGGATTCGATTATGATGCTGTAAACAAAATTCTAGAAAAACAGGGAATGTTGGAAAACGGTGAGCTAGGAGTATCTGTCATAGTAGCTTTCGGTTTCCGAGTGGCAGATCCACAGCGGCCAAAAACAAGGAAAAAATTGAATCAAGTTGTAGTGTGGGTAAAGTAAGTTTTTCCGATTTTATAGAATTGAAAAAGGTGGAGGAGTAAAGACATGATGAATATAAAATATGCACCATTATTTGAGTCATTTAACATCGGAAAAGGGATTCAATTAAAAAATCGCATTGTCATGGCACCGATGACAAATTTCTCATCAAATCCTGATGGGATCGTCTCAGATGAGGAAGTTAAGTATTATGAACGACGTTCCAATGGCGTAGGGATGGTCATTACGGCATGTACCTATGTGACAGTTAATGGTAAAGGATTTCATGGTGAATTTGGTGGGGATCGTGATGAAATGATTCCAAGTTTACGTCGTCTAGCATCAGCGATTAAAGAGAAGGGTGCTAAAGCGATTTTGCAAATCTTTCATGGAGGCCGCGAGGTTCCACCTGAATTAGTGCCGAATAGAGATGTTGTTAGTGCGAGTAATATTCCTTCAGAAGGTGAAGGAAAACCCGTTCCACGGGCATTGACTGAAACAGAGGTTGAATCTATTATTCGCGATTTTGGAGAAACAACCAGGCGAGCGATTGAAGCAGGTTATGACGGAGTTGAAATACATGGTGCCAATGGATACCTGATTCAGCAATTCTTTTCCCCTCATTCCAACCGTCGTAAAGACAGATGGGGTGGCACTCTTGAAAAACGTCTAACTTTTCCGATGGCGGTTGTAGATGAAGTCAAGAAAGTTGTTGCTGCATATGCGAAGGAGCCTTTCCTGGTTGGATATCGTTTTTCACCTGAGGAACCTGAAACACCTGGAATAACTATGGCTGACACACTAGCACTAATAGATGCACTTGCAGAAAAAGACCTTGATTATCTTCACGTTTCATTGATGGATTTCTGGTCAACACCTAAACGAGGAGTTGTTGAAACACGTTCACGCATTGAAATCATTCAGGAGCGTGTAGGTGACCGAGTTCCAGTAATCGGTGTCGGCTCCATTTATTCAGCAGATGATGCGTTAAAAGCTTTGGAAACGGGAGTCACATTAATCGCATTGGCACGTGAACTGATTATCGATCCTGAGTGGGTGCAAAAAGTAGAGCAAGGTAGAGAATCAGAAATCGTAACCAAAATAAACAAGAATCATCAGCATGAGCTGGATGTACCAGATCCCTTGTGGAAGGCAATTATTCATTCGCCTGGATGGTTTCCGGGTGTAGAATAGATCAGTTGATTACTTATTAAACGGAATTTGTTTATAAAAAGAAAGTACCCAAGGCTAAATTGGGACTGAGCTATGCTAAAAAAATGAGACAATAAATAACACCTTCGTAATATGTACAATGAAAAAAGTACATGTAGCGGAGGTGTTTTTGTATGGGAAAAATCGACATTCAGCAAAAACGAACTATTGTTTTTTGAGCTAGCCGTGAACAAAAGATGTAAAATGATATGCATAAGTCAATTTCTTGTTTTCAAAGAAAGCAATTCAGGTATTAATAGAATGAAATAATTGTAGAAGAGACGGTGGGAAAAATGAAAAAAAGAATTGCTCTATCATGGAGCGGAGGAAAAGACGGCTGTATGGCGTTACATTCGTTAACAAAACAAGGGCATGAAATTGTTTGTCTGATCACAACTGTTCCATCTGAAATTGGGAGAACATTTGGCCATGGAGAAAAAACGGAAGCAATCAAATGTCAAAGCGATGCTCTAGGGATCCCCGTTCATTTTATAGAATGTACATTTGAAGGATATACGCAAAGTTTCATAGATTCTTTAATAAAGTTAAAGGAAAAATATGCTCTTACAAGTGTAGCATTCGGGGACTTGTATCTTGATGGACACCGGAACTGGGGCGAGGAAGTGACAAAGGCAGCAGAACTAGAAGCTATTTATCCTCTATGGATGGAAAAACAACATGCACCACTTGCACTTCAAGCTTTTGTAGATTCTGGTTATAAGGCAGTGATCATTAGAATTAAGGAGGAAGTACTTGAAGAATCGTGGCTTGGGCAAGAGATTGATCAACAATTCGTTGAGAATATCAAGGATAAAAATGTCTGTCCAATGGGAGAGGCAGGAGAGTATCATACATTTGTGTATAATGGACCGTTGTTTATGAAGGAAATTGGATTTAAGTTTGGTGATAAGCTTCAACTAGAAACAACAAAACGACTAGAGCTTGAAGATATGAGATTACTAAAAAAATAGTCGAAATGAACTGATATCACCGCTAATGCTTTTTGTGAAGTAAGAGAACTTCGAAATGTATATATGTTCTATGTGGAACACTCGGCTCTTTTATAAAGTAGTCGAGTGTTTTTGTTTATGATATCAGCGTAGGAAGTATATCCTAAAGTTTGTCCCACTATAACAATTGTTGATTTAAAATAAAGTAAAGATTGATAATTTATTATAAAGTTTGATCAAAAGTCTTGTATTGATATGCAGGATTTTTTTATTCAGCAATCGGGCCAGATTGTGGAATAAATAGATTCAATGTAATATTGAGGAAATGGAGCATCTTTAATTAAGAATATATAGGGAGTCGAATATAATGGGGAAAATGTTGGATAATTCTTAACTTATTTCAAAAGAGTTAATAAAAAAAAGCTTTCAAGAAAGTTTATCGGAGACAGAGAATGAGAAACTCGCTAAAAATGGTCAGTTCAATAAAAAACTACTCGATTACTTTGAATATTTTTCAGTAGATTTAATTCTGAGAACTTATGATTTGAGCGATGAGGAGCTTGAAAAGGGTATAACTGGAAGTGGTAATGACGGTGGGTGCGATGGCCTTTTTTTATTTGTTAACGATGAATTAATTCTAGATGATACACCTCTTGAAAATATAAAAAAGAATCCTGATGTAGATTTATACATAATTCAATCAAAATTTGAGAATTCTTTCAGAGAAAGTGCTTTTGATAAATGGAAGAGTGTTGTTGACAATCTTTTCTCATTAGATACTTTTAAAAACACAGATTTTACAAAGAGATACAACAATGATGTGTTAGAATTTTTTGATAGGTTCCATAATACCTTTCTAGAATTAATAACTAAGTCACCTAAAGTGAACTTTAAATTTATTTATGTATAATTAGGAAATGAAATACATGTTAATGTTCAGCAACAAGCTGAAGAGGTAAAAACAAAACTTAAAAAGTTATACCCTAGCCCTAATACAAATGTGACAGTAAATTTCATTGATGCTCAAGAAATTTTAACACTATATGATGCTCCTTCGAAAACAGATTTTGTTTTACATATTTCTGAATCACCAATAATTATAACAGAAGAAAAGGAATACATTGTTCTAGCTGATTTAAATCAGTACTTTGATTTCATAACAAATGAAGATGAAAAACTGATAAAACATATTTTTGAAGCAAATGTCAGAGATTATCAAGGCAAAACCACTGTGAACAAGGAAATAGCTGAAACCTTAGGTAAAAAGGTCTATGAGGAAGATTTTTGGTGCCTAAACAACGGAATTACTATGCTAGCTAATAAGATTGATTAAAAATCTACTAAAGTGTTTGAAATTAAAAATCCTGAAGTTGTTAATGGATTACAAACTACCACAGAAATATATAATTATTTCACCTCGAAAAAAGAAGAGAATGCTGAATATCATGAAGCTAGAAGAGTTCTACTTCGGATAATTGTTCCAAATAATGAGGCTTCACGAGATGCGATTATCTTAGCAACAAACAGTCAAACATCTATCCCAAAAGCAATTTTAAGAGGAACAGACAAAATTCACAGAGAAATTGAAAATTATTTGAAAACAAAAGATTTATTCTATGATCGTAGAAAGAACTTTTATAAAAATGAAGGAAAGCCAAAAGAAAAAATAGTCAGTATACCTTTTCTTGCTCAATGCTTAATATCTATACTGTTAAAAAAACCTAATTATGCGAGAGCACGACCTTCAACTCTCTTAAATGATGAGGAAACATATAAATATTTATATATTAATAATAAAACCTTGAACAGTTATTATAAGGGTGCACTAATAGGAAAGAAAGTTAAGCAAGTCATTAATAGTCTCGGTATATATACAATTAGTGAACAATCTGATATTTCCTTTTACGTAATGTATGTATGTTCTTCGAAAATCATTGAATCTAAAGATATTACACCTGATCAATTAGGTAATATAAACTGATGATGGAAATGAGTTGATGAAGGAAATAATGCCGAAATATCATGAGTTAGTTGATGGTATGTTTGATTCATTAAATTCGGATGAAGCTGAGACATTGGTGCATCTTTTGACAAAAGTAAGGAATGAAGTTTAAACCTTCATTTTTTTTAATACATTATCTCGAATTCGAGATAAATTACATTTAGGAGGATTTTAAGATGATAAATATTGGTTTATTAATCATTCGTTTGGTAATTGGTTTACTATTTGTGGGTCACGGTGCTCAAAAATTGTTTGGTTGGTTCGGTGGCTATGGGTTAAAAGGTACCGGAGGTTGGTTTGAATCCATTGGTATGAAACCTGGAGTAACCATGGCTCTTTTTGCAGGATTGGCAGAATTTGTTGGTGGCATATTGTTTGCTTTAGGACTTTTAACACCACTTGCAGGAATTTTGATTGCAGGGACTATGGCGATGGCTATCATTAAGGTTCATGTGCCTAATGGTTTATGGGAAACAGAAAATGGATATGAGTACAACCTAACATTGCTTGTAGTTGCTATTGGTATAGCTTTAATAGGACCTGGTCAATATGCTTTAGATCCATTTTTATTCTAAAATATCTCGAATTAAAGCTATATATTTAAAAATATATTTACTAGACATGTGTTATCAATTTTCAAAAGGACAAAATAAGGTCAGTCTAATTAAATGGAACAAACATCCTACCATTATAGCCAGGTTTTAATGAAGAGAATATCTTCTTGTATTGAAAGGGGAGAAAATAATGAAACATATATTTCAAAAAGGCTCGATTCCTTTAAAACCCACTTTTATTACTGCTTCACGGTACTGGAGGAAATGAACTAGATCTCTTACCTATTGCAGGAAAAATTGATGATGAGGCTTCAATATTAAGTATCCGTGGAAATGAATCGGAAAATGGAATGCCACGTTTTTTCCGAAGATTAGCAGAGGGAGTATTAGATGAAGAGGATTTAAAATTTCGAACAAAAGAATTAAATGAATTTCTTGACGAAGCAGCACAAAAATATGATTTTGACCGAAATAATATTTTTGCAGTTGGCTATTCAAATGGTGCGAATATCGCTGTAAGTTTATTATTTCACTATCAAAATGCTTTAAAGGGCGCAATTCTTCACCATCCGATGGTACCGATTAAAGGTATGGACCTTCCTGTTTTATCAGGAAAATCAGTCTTTATTACGGCTGGAACAAACGATCCATTAATATCACCATCGGAATCAGTTGAACTGGAATCTTTATTAGAAAAAGCTAGGGCAAATGTAGAGCTTCATTGGGAAAATAGGGAACATCAATTAATCATTGAAGAAGTAGAATCTGCAGCCGAATGGTATGCAAAGATTGTAAAAGGAGTGAAATGAGATGGAACTATTAGGATTACATCATGTATCAATATTAACAGGAAAAGCGGAAAAAAATTATGAATTTTATACAAAAATTTTAGGAATGAGATTGGTAAAGAAAACAGTTAACCAAGATAACACGGAATCCTACCATCTTTTCTATGCTGATGCGGAGGGAACCCCTGGGACTGATGTGACGTTCTTTGACATTCCTCATCTTGGACAAACATACAGGGGTACATCGGATATTTCTACTGTATCACTAAGGGTTGTAAATTCAGATTCATTGTTATTTTGGAAAGAACGTTTTAAACAATACGGGGTTGAACATGATGATATTCAAAAAAGAGCAAATCGTGATACATTGGCTTTCATAGATTTCGAGGGGACTTGTTTAATCCTAGTAGCCGATAATGGTGAAAAAGGTGTGAGAGCAGGGGTTCCTTGGCAAAGGGATGACATTCCTTTGCAACATGCAATTATTGGTTTAGGACCAGTAACTCTCACAGTCGGAATTGCAGAACCAACAATCGGTGTTTTAACAGAGGTTATGGGTTTTCGATTTGTCGGTTCCTATCCGTCACTTGAGGGGAATCACCCTGATATATTGATTTATGCAACAGGTGAAGGTGGTAGTGGTGCGGAAGTTCATATTGAAACAAGACCCGATTTGCCAAGAGCTCGCTTAGGTCGTGGTGGTGTTCACCATGTTGCCTTTCGTGTTCCGAATGAGGAAGAATATGATCAATGGGCAGTGCGTTTAAAGGATTATCGGTTACCGAATTCAGGGAAAGTGGAACGATATTACTTTAAGGCATTATATTTCAGAGAACCCAATGGTATATTATTTGAATTATCAACGGATACACCGGGATTTACGGCAGATGAACCAATGGAAACAATGGGGGGGAAACTAGCACTTCCACCATTTTTGGAACCAAATCGAAAAGAGATTGAAGAAAAATTACGATCATTAGATATAAATTAAATTTAGTTTCTAAGGAGGATTTTAATATGAACCATCTAAAAGGAATCCACCATGTAACAACGATTACTAGTAGTGCAGAAAAGAACTATGAATTTTTTACTTATGTTTTAGGTATGCGTTTAGTTAAAAAAACGGTAAATCAAGATGATATTCAAACTTATCATTTATTCTTTGCAGATGATAAAGGCAGTGCAGGAACAGACATGACTTTCTTTGACTTCCCAGGTATTCCGAAAGGCGTACATGGTACAAACGAAATTTCAAAGACATCGTTCCGTGTACCAAGTGATGCAGCGTTAGACTATTGGGTAAAACGTTTTGATCGTCTTGAAATCAAACAAACCGGAATCAAAGAGCAATTTGGCAAGAAAACTCTCTCTTTCGTTGATTTTGATGATCAACAATATCAATTGATTTCAGATGAATTCAATAAAGGGGTGGAATCCGGTACACCTTGGCAAGAAGGTCCAATTCCATTAGAATATGCAATTACTGGTTTAGGACCTGTTTTTATTCGAATTGCGAAATTTGATTACTTTAAAGAAATGATGGAAAAAGTTCTATTATTTAAAGAGACTGAACAAGAAGGGTCATTCCATTTATTTGAAGTGGGGGAAGGCGGAAATGGTGCCTCAGTTATTGTAGAATATAATGCCATTCTTTCTGAAGCCCGACAAGGTTTTGGTACGGTTCACCATGCTGCATTCCGAGTAGAGGATCGCTCTGTATTAGAAGGGTGGATCGAACGGATGAGTAGTTTTGGATTTCATACATCCGGATATGTAAATCGTCACTTTTTTGAGTCCTTATACGCAAGGGTTGCACCACAAGTTTTATTTGAGTTTGCTACAGATGGTCCTGGTTTTATGGGGGATGAACCCTATGAAACGCTTGGGGAAAGGTTATCGTTACCTCCATTCTTAGAACCTAAACGTGCAGAAATAGAAAAATTAGTTCGCCCAATTGATACAGTGAGAAGTACAAAGGAATTTATCAAAGAATAAAACGAAGATTAGTGGAAAAAAAGTGAAAGTGAATTTTGATTTAAAAAAAGACGATGTTTCCTACGCTAAGGAATCATCGTCTTTATTAGTGTAAAACGTTAATTTTTTTGATATTTTTTTAATGAATAACGAACCAAAAATCCAACTAATAATCCAGGGATTAAAAATAACATAGGAAGGAAGATTGGACCGAAAAACACATCGAACATGGTAAACTTCGTTGAATACATTAGCCCAACTGTAACGAAATATGCCCCAAAAGCGAAAGGTAAAAAAGCAAAAGGTCCAGTATTATCTCCAGCATTCTTGTAGGCGTCGTACATTGCAAACATGTAAACACATGGATAAAACATCAGCCATTGATAATCGATTATTTGTACTGCCTCGCTTATTTGCCCTAAAAAGCTAAGCATAATAGCTTTATTAAAAGAACTCATTACATTTATAAGGAATTCTAAGAATATGAAAATCATTCCTTTGATAATTTGACCATTAAGAAGTTGACCAAAACCGGGAAGAGCAATGCTCCAAAATACAGCTTCTATTTTGTTCGTTTTCCTCATCTTTCAACAAGCTCCCCCCTTGTTTCCAAAACTACAATTCCAGTTGATTATTTACTCATTGATTCTTCTACTTTCAGCAACAGGACTAGAAGTTTTTCTAATCGATTTTTCTATTATGTACTGAAATCCATAAATGACAATTGCGAAACCAACACATATAAAATACCAAATCGTATGATTCATCTTTTTTAATTTAAATATTCCGAGGTTTTCCCAGATTTGGGCAAAAGGGTAAGCATTAATAACGTCCAATACTATATTTGTTATTAAGTATTTCGAGAATTTGCCATAGGTTAATTTAAATATCCAAAGTGTTGCTACAAAAAACGGACCTAATATATAAGTAAAATCTACAAGACCTGGAGACAGAGGATTTTTATTTATCCACCACTTTTTCTTATTCGCAACTACGCTAAGTACACTTATGAACAAATTGGTAAAACTTGCTACAGGCAAGAACCTAAAAAATGAATTTTTCCCCATGAAAGGGACCGATAGCCATGGGAAAATTACCATAGCCAGTGAGAACGCCATTTTTTTATTATGCTTAGACATAAAGTTTCTCCTTTAACTGTAATATAAAACTTATCATTACCTTTTCTTTGGAGGTAATCTTGATAAAAATTTTGCAAAAACTTAACTACCACGACTTAAAAAATTATTTAACCACTTTTATAGTATTCATCCTGTGCCAACAAACTTATTCTATGTTTTTAGGGTATTAATTGGGATGAATAGGATATGGCAGGGGTTATATTTGGGAATTCATCTGAGCTGTCACTTCAATCGGTAAATTGCACCTGTTTTAGGTGCTATTTTCAAAATACGCCTATTCTAAACAATAAAAGCACTTATCAAGCTGTGGTCTGGTAACAAGTGCAAGAGATTGTGAAGTTCTTTTAAGAATCAAAAAAACGAAAAAGAGTTTACTATATCAAAAGCAAAGCGTTGATATAGTCGGCTTGTCAGGGAGTTCTATGCTCCCTGCAAGGCGTTGTCATGTGTTGAACCTAATCACAAGAAACTTATCATTAATTTAATGTTAATAACTCTACGGAGAGTATAAAAAGCCATTAAGCCTAGTGCGTTCCCTTTAAGGGGGGAAGTGTTAAGTAACAATAAAGTTGTTAAAAAAACGCCAGTCATACTATTCCACAATCTGGGCGCTATTGTTGAAGATCATAGGTAGAAAATGATCAAACTTTTTAATAAAAACCAAACTTAAATCTGCTGAAAAAGAATCCATTTTGATCAATCTTTTTTTCAAAATGGACTCTTTTAATTTATCGTAAAATATGGGTTTATGAGGTGTTTTTAATCAAAATTTGTTGCGGATGTTCTGAACTTTGAATATTTTTACGAAGAAGATAAGCGTGTTACAGCCTATTTAAAGCATATTGAGAAGTTATCACCAAATGCCACTGAAATCTATTAACATGAATAAACGACGGTGGATTTAATTGAAGATCAATAAGAATTTTCTTATCTAATTTCATACGTTCGTTCTTCAACAATAAGGAGCTTTCCTCTCATGAGGTTAGCTCTTTATATGTTACTAGCTATATATGAAATAAGAAATACAACAACAATTCCCATCCAAATTTAACAAACTTCAAAGAAAATTCCTCCCTAATACCGTGCCTTATTTTTTTAGGAGTTCATGGACCTATTAAAGCATTTTTTCTTCTTGTGAATGACAAATGAAAATAATTTCAAAAATAAACAAAAATAAATTCAAAAGAAAGCAAAGATATTGTATAATAAAAAACAGATAATAAAATTATAAAACAAACAAACGGACAATTAAGAGGAGGAAACAAAAATGGTTCAAAGTTTATGGAATAAAGAGCAAGCTGCAACATTACCTCAAGGAGTAGAGGAGTTGGTATACCGCTCTAACTTAATCGGTACAGATCGCGCAGTATGTAATTGGGGTGGCGGAAATACGTCAATGAAAACAATGGAAAAGGATTTCCGTGGCCGTGACATAGAAGTTATGTGGGTGAAAGGTAGCGGATCAGATTTAGCTACAATGAAAACTCAAAACTTCACAGGCTTAAAAATGGAAGACATTCGCTCACTTATCGAGCGTGAAGAAATGCCTGACGAACAAATGGTTACTTACCTTGCACACTGTATGATCGACAGCAAGCACCCACGTGCATCAATTGAAACACTTTTACATGCATTCTTACCTTTCAAACATGTTGATCACACACACCCTGATGCGATTATCAGCGTTTGCTGTGCAGACAACGGTAGACAAATTGCTGAAGAGATTTATGGAGATCGTTTTGTATGGGTACCATATGTACGCCCTGGATTTACATTATCAAAAATGATCGCTGAAGGTGTTAAAAACAATCCAAATGCAGAGCTAGTCTTAATGGAAAAACACGGTCTAGTAGTATGGGGAGAAACAGCAGAAGAAAGCTATGAAAAAACAATTTCAATCATTAATGAAGCAGAACAATATATTGGGGCGAGAGTTGTAGAGGAAAACGTATTTGGCGGAAAAAAATACGCTGCACTTTCAGATGAAGACCGCAAAAATGTTTTAGCACAAGTGATGCCAGTTATTCGCGGTGCTGTTAGTGATGAAAAGAAAATGCTTTTAACATATGATGATGCTGAAGATGTATTACAATTTGTAAACAGCAATAATGCACCAGAATTATCACAAGTTGGAGCAGCATGCCCTGACCACTTAGTTCACACAAAGATGACACCATTATACATCGATTGGAATCCGCAAACAGAAGATGTTGCTAGCTTAATAGAAAAAGTTAAAACTGGTATTGAAAGTTTTAAAGAAGAATATATTGCCTATTTTGAAAGAAACAAAAATGATGGTGACAAAATTTCTGAAGCGGCTCCACGTGTTATTTTAATTCCAGGTATCGGTATGGTTAACACGGGTAAAAACGTTGCAAATGCAAACGTGAGTGGTGCTTTATACCACCGTGCAATTTCAGTAATGAAAGGTTCTACTACTCTAGGAAGCTTTGTTTCTTTAGATGAAAATGAATCTTATAATGTAGAATATTGGCCATTAGAGCTTTACAAATTATCATTAGCTCCAGCAGAAGCTGAATTCTCAAGAAAAGTAGCATTTGTAACAGGTGGTGCAGGTGGTATAGGAAGCGAGACTTGCCGTCAATTTGTATCACAAGGAGCACATGTTGTGATTGCTGACCTGAACATTGAAGGTGCAGAAAAGGTAGCAGCAGAAATCAATGAACAATATGGAGAAAGCCGTGCCATTGCTGTAAAAATGGACGTTACAAATGAGGAAGCTGTTCAAGCAGCGTTCAGGCAGACAGCTTTATCTTACGGTGGCGTAGACGTTATCGTAAATAATGCAGGTCTTGCTACTTCAAGTCCCTTTGATGAAACATCTTTAAAAGAATGGAATCTTAACATGAACGTACTTGGTACAGGTTATTTCTTAGTTGCCCGTGAAGCGTTCAAACAAATGAAAGCACAAGGCGTTGGCGGAAACATGGTATTCATTGGTTCTAAGAACTCTATTTATGCTGGTAAAAATGCAGCTGCTTACAGCTCTGTTAAAGCAATGGAAACTCATCTTGCAAGATGTATCGCAGCAGAAGGTGGAGAATTCGGTATTCGCGTAAATTCTGTTCTTCCAGATGCTGTTCTTCAAGGATCAGCAATTTGGGGATCAAACTGGCGCGAGGAACGTGCAGCAGCATACGGCATTCACCCAGATCAATTAGAGGAACACTATCGCAAACGTACAACATTATTAGTGAATATCTATCCTAAAGATATTGCGGACTCAATTTTATTCTTTGCTTCATCTAAATCAGACCGAACTACAGGTTGTATGCTAACAGTTGACGGCGGCGTACCAGCAGCATTTACTAGATAATATGATAAAATCAAGGTGTAATAGGTAAAGAATTCTAATACACCTTGATTTATTTCCTCATTGTGAGTGTAACTGGGAGGGTAAGATTTAGATGCTTGTAGCAGAAAGACATCGGAAAATTGTTGAAGTAGTAAATGAAAAACTAAGCGTACGAGTTACTGAGTTAAGTAAGATCTTTCAAGTAACCGAAGAAACCATTAGACGCGACCTAGAGAAATTAGAAAAAGAGAATTTACTGCGCCGAAGTCATGGTGGTGCTGTTAGCATTCAAGATGAGCAATCAGAGGTTTCTTATGCAGAGAGAGAAATAACAAACTCTATGGAAAAGAAAGCCATTGCCATAGAAGCAGTAAAACTCATTCACCCAGGCGATCAAATTGTCTTAGATGCGAGTACAACAGCATGGTATATGGCAAAAGAAATGCCAGACCTACCATTAACAGTCATAACGAACTCAATTAAAGTCGCAGTAGAACTCAGCAAAAAAGATCAGGTTAAAGTCATCTCCACAGGAGGTATGCTCCTACCAAAATCCCTTTCATATGTTGGTCCTTTAGCAGAAAGGTCACTGAACATGTATCATGTAAACAAAGCGTTTATTTCCTGTAAAGGTGTACACATAGAAGGTGGATTGAGTGACTCAAATGAATGGCAAGCTTTATTGAAAAGACAAATGATGGCGATAGCCGATCAAACGATTCTTATGGCTGATTCTACAAAGTTTGGTGTTCGAACCTTTGCTCATATCACTGATATCGGGCAAGTAAATTGTGTGCTAACCGACTCTAAAATTGAGGAATTATATAGTAAGGCACTAGAAGAAAAAGGTGTCGAAGTCAGGGCTGTTATGGTTTAAGAGAAAGCGGGGTAGCAGGATTTTCTACTCCGTTTTGCTGTATAAGAAATTGACACCAATTAAAAAACCATTATTCTTCTAGTTAACTTTTTTTAACATATAAAATTTGATACTAAGTCTGCGTTTTTACATCCAGCTCCAGCGCCTAGACCCTCGAGGTCATAAGTCAGTTACAAATTGAAGGCAAAGTACACCTTCTATTTATAATCGTCTTATGCTTGTCGGGTCTGACCAATGCGCTTGCGCTTTTGTTCAGACACCATCTAACTAATCATGTGCAAATGAGGACAATAAAATAGTTAATTCATGTTAAAGGATCTACTATTTTATTGTTTTATTATGAAATAAGGCAAGCGTTTTCAATAAAGAGGGTGACGAAAATGAGTAAATATTGCTTAGCAGTAGATATAGGCGCATCAAGTGGAAGATTGATTCTTGGGCATCTCGAAGATGGTAAGCTAAAATTAAACGAAATTCATCGATTTGAAAACAATATTGTTCATTCTGGTGAACATTATTGTTGGGATATAGAAAAGTTATTCAATGAAATAATAGCAGGAATAAATAAATGCAAGGAGTTAGAGGTTAAGCCATTAAGTATCGGGATCGATACATGGGCAGTCGATTTTGTTTTACTAGATGAAGATAATAACCTATTAACAGATCCGGTGTCTTATCGAGACCCTAGAACGGATGGAATGATGGAAGAGGTTTTCAACATCATTCCGAAAGAGAAGCTCTACTTAGAAACAGGTATTCAATTTCAAAAATTCAACACGATTTATCAGCTATATGCTTTACAACAAAAATCTCCAGAGGTTCTTAAAAAAGCGAAAGCATTTCTTATGATCCCTGAGTATTTTAACTTTTTATTAACAGGTAAAAAGGTAAATGAATATACCAATGCAACTTCTACACAGCTAGTAAATGCTTTTACAAAAAAGTGGGATCATGAAATATTAGACCTATTAGGAATTAATAAAGAGATGTTCCAAGATATCAAACCACCTAAAACAATTTTAGGGAATTTATCTGAAGCGTTAGTATCTGAATTTGGATTTGATATGCAGGTCGTTCTACCAGCAACACATGATACAGGCTCTGCAGTTATTTCTGTACCTGAATTAGAGGAAACAATCTACATCAGCTCTGGTACATGGTCATTGATTGGTGTAGAAAATCGCTTCCCTATTTGTGTCCCCAAGGCTCTTGAATATAACTTTACTAACGAAGGTGGAATCGATTATCGCTTCCGTTATCTAAAGAACATAATGGGGCTTTGGATGATCCAAGAGGTAAAACGGAATTATGCTGACAAGTACTCTTTTTCTGATTTAGTTGAGCTCGTTCGTGAGGAGAAGGAATTTAGCTCGGTTGTGAATGTTGATGATGATCGTTTTTTGAAGCCAGAAAACATGATTAAAGAAATTCAGTGCTTCTGTAAAGAAACAAGTCAACAAGTACCACAAACTCCAGGACAAATTGCAAAATGTGTATATGATAGTTTGGCAGATAGTTATAAGCATGCTATCAATGAAATTGAAGAAATCTTCGAAAAGACATTTCCAAAAGTGAATGTAATTGGTGGAGGGTGTCAAAATGAAATGCTAAACCAATTGATTGCAGATGTGACTGATAAAGAGGTGTGTGCAGGACCAATAGAAGCAACTGCGATTGGCAACATTGTGTCACAGCTTATGGCACTTGGAGAAATAGAAGATATCCATCAAGCTAGAGCAATCATTAAAGATTCATTCGAAGTAAAAACATATAAACAATCAAACTTAAAAGGGTGAGTGGAATGACAATTAAAGAGAGTTATGAATTAGCAAAAAAAGAATACCAAAAATGGGGCATCAATGTTGATGAAGTATTAGAACAGTTAAAAAAGGTACCTGTTTCGATCCATTGTTGGCAAGGTGATGATGTTGGCGGCTTTGAAGTAAAAAAAGGTGCGTTTTCCGGTGGAATCGATGTAACAGGAAACTATCCTGGTAAAGCTAGAACACCTAACGAATTAAGAAGTGATTTAGAAAAGGCTCTTTCGCTTATCCCTGGTAAGCACCGTGTTAATTTACATGCTATCTATGCTGAAACAAACGGTGAAGTTGTTGAAAGAGACCAATTAGAGCCAAAGCATTTTGAAAACTGGGTAAACTGGGCAAAGAAAAACGAACTTGGTCTTGATTTTAACCCAACATTGTTTTCCCATGAAAAAGCTACAGATGGATTAACATTATCACATCCTAATCAAGAGATTAGAGAGTTCTGGATTAATCATTGTATCGCAGTCCGTAAAATTGCGGAGTACTTCGGAAAAGAATTAGGCACACCTGCATTAACAAACATTTGGATTCCAGATGGATATAAAGATATGCCTAGTGATCGTCTTACACCAAGAGTTCGTTTAAAAGAGTCATTGGATAAGATTTTTGAAGAGAAAATTGATGAGCAGTATAATATTGACGCAATAGAAAGTAAATTATTCGGTATTGGCTCAGAGTCATATGTAGTTGGCTCACATGAATTTTATTTGGGATATGCCTTAAAAAATAACAAACTATGCCTGCTAGACACTGGACATTATCATCCAACTGAAACTGTATCAAATAAAATTTCTTCAATGCTTCTATTTAGTGACAAGCTAGCACTACATGTTTCAAGACCAGTTCGTTGGGATAGTGATCATGTTGTCACACTAGATGATGAATTAAAAGAAATTGCCCTTGAAATCGTTCGTAATGATGCATTAGATAAAGTGATGATCGGTCTTGACTTCTTCGATGCAAGCATTAACCGTGTAGCAGCATGGACAATCGGAACTCGCAATATGATAAAGGCTATACTGTATGCAATGCTTGTACCAAATGAGCATTTAAAACAATTACAAGAAGAAGGTAACTTCACAGAAAGACTAGCATTGATCGAGGAGTTCAAAACATATCCATTTGGAGCTATTTGGCATTACTACTGTGAGCAAATGGGTGTTCCGGTGAAAGAAACTTGGTTAGAAGATGTTAAGAAATATGAATATGAAGTATTATTAAAAAGATAAATAGCTAAATGACTCATACCAATTTTTAAAGACGTATATATCAATGACAATTTGCATCTAATTATTATCCGTTAGAAATTCTTCAGTTTTTACTAAAAGAATTTCTAACGGATAAAAAATAATTATGGAAATTATTACCTATAAATAATAGGTCTGAGTTATTCTTTTTTCTCTATAAAAATCTAAGCATGACTTCATCATCGTTATTACCACTTGCTCAAGTAAAGATAGTATAGTTTGAATTCATCCCATTAATGTCCTCTAACTTCCCAATGGAAGATTTGGGAACAATAGTGACTATAGCTACTGTTCCTTTGCTTCTGTTCCTCAGCAATTGAATCAAACAGTTGCCTCAGAATCTAAACTAATGATAAGTAAATCATTCTGTGCTACAATTAAATTTTAGAAATACTTTCCCATTTTGGTTTGCTAAAAGTGTAAACAACATTCAGAAGTAGTAATTTCTAGTTAATAACTTACTTTTAACCCACATGGGTAGATTAGGAAAAAGATAGTTGCAATATCGCAAGTGTGTAACATAAAATAGTATAATAATTTATTATATGTTAAAACCCAGTTAGTAAAACAAAAAAGCGTCCTAAAAACAACATGAAACCCAAGTTAAACAAATAATAAAACAAGATATTTTGTTGGTTTTTTGTTGTTTTTTTAGATTTAGAAGTAGGTGAATTATATTGGAAACAAATCTGCCTTGGTTTGGTAACGAAAGGCAAGCTCATATTTATAAACTAATAGATGAACTTGGAAACATTAAAGTATCAGATATGAGTAAGCGTTTTAACGTAACCGAGGAAACAATTCGTAGGGACTTAGAACGTATGGAAAAAGAAGGTCTTTTAACTAGAGTTCATGGGGGAGCAGTTCCGCTAAAAAAGAGTGATACAGAAATTCCTGTATTAAAAAGGCAAAATAAACTTGTAATGGAAAAAGAGGCAATTGCATCAAAAGCTGCCACATTTATAGAAGATGGCGATATTATTGCTCTTGATTCAAGTACAACTACATTACGAATGACAAAACATATTAAAGCAAAGGATGTTACTGTTATTACTAACTCTGTTGCAGTAACTTTAGAATTAGCAAATCAAAAGGATATTACGGTTATTACAATAGGTGGTTATTTGTTACAAGATTCCATGTCTTTTGTTGGAATATCCACTCAAAAAGTCATTGAAGATTACCATGTAGATAAATTCTTTTTTTCATGTACCGGATTTGATGTAAATAGAGGAATAAGTGAGGTTCATGAAATGCAGGCTCAAATAAAGAAAAAGTTTATAGCGATATCCGACAAACTATTCTTACTTTGTGATTATAGTAAATATGGTATTAAATCTCTCGTTCGCATAGATGACCTACCAAATATTGATTATTTAATAACTGATCATAAGATGGCGGTAAATGATGTAAGGAATATTCGTAATCTTGGTGTAAATACAATTTTAGCTGATTAAAAAACACAAACAAATTTGTGAGACCACTGAAAAATTCTCGTTTTTTACAAAGGAATTTAATAGCTGTACCAAAAAGACGACTCAAATTCACTTCCTGAATTTTTGAGTCGTCTTTTTTTGAACACCTGGTTTGCTATATGACCTGGTTTTTAACCCATTAGTTTAAGAATTCTTTACTCTGGTATTCTAATCTACACATAGTAGTTGGTTAAATGCAAAAAAAATAACAAAAATCTGCGAAAAATAACAAAAACAAAGAAAAAGTGTTGAAAAACAAAAAAAATTGAATTATAATAAAAATCAGTTAAGGTGGTGGAACATTTGGAAAGTAAATTTGTGTTTGGAATTGATTTTGGAACTGAGTCAGCAAGAGCTATTTTAGTCAATGTCGAAACAGGAAAAACTGTTTCATCATCTGTTTCAAGTTATAAACACGGAGTTATAAGTGAATTATTGCCGGGAAACAATGTGTCTTTAGGACCTAATTGGGCATTACAACATCCGGAAGACTATATTTATTGTCTAAAAGAAACCATAAAAAAGTGTTTAATAGATTCTAATGTTAAAAATGAAAGCGTTATCGGAATAGGCGTTGATTTTACGGCCAGCACTGTCTTACCAATATCCAAAAGTGGGAAACCTCTTTGTTTAGTGCCTGAATTCAAAGAAAACCCACATAGTTGGGTTAAACTTTGGAAGCACCACGCTGCTCACAAGGAAGCTTCCCAAATAAATGAAACCGCTTTTAAGATGAACGAATCTTTCTTAAAAAGATATGGCGGTGAAATATCAGAGGAATGGATGCTTCCGAAAATATTACAGGTTTTACATGAAGCTCCTGAAATTTATGAAGCTGCGGACAAGTTTATTGAAGCTGGTGACTGGGTTGTTATGCAGTTAGTAGGAACTGAAATGCGTAGTTCTTGTATGGCCGGTTATAAAGGTACTTGGAGTAAACGAGAAGGCTTTCCTAATAGTAATTATTTGAAAGCGCTTGATCCTGCTTTAGAAACTATTGTAAAAGATAAGTTATCAAAAAACATTTATCCAATAGGAACAAGAGCTGGTTTCCTTACAAACGCAATCGCTGAAGAAGTTGGTCTTACTGAAAACGTTGCTGTTGCAGTAGGAATCATCGATGCACATGCTGCTGTGATAGGTGCTGGTGTAAATGAACCAGGAAAAATGGTAATGGCAATGGGGACTTCTATATGCCATATATGTATGGATTTAAAAGAAGCTTTTGTCCCTGGTATTAGTGGTGTCGTTGAAGATGGAATTATACCCGGATACTTTGCATATGAGGCAGGTCAAAGTGCTGGCGGTGATTCATTGGCTTGGTTTATAAAAAACGCTGTTCCAAGTCATTTACTTGAAGAGGCAGAAAAAGTAGGTATATCAATCTACCAGCTGTTGGAGGAAAAAGCTTCTCATTTAAAACCCGGTGAACATGGACTTATTGCCTTAGATTGGTGGAACGGAAATCGATCGATCCTAAAAGATTCTAATCTTACAGGAACGATCATAGGTATGACGCTGCAAACAAAAGCAGAAGAAATTTACAGAGCTTTAATGGAGTCATTAGCATTTGGTACAAGAAAAATTGTCCAAGCCTTTAATGAAAGCGGTATCGAGATTAAAGAGTTATACGCATGTGGTGGACTTGCTGAAAAAAATAAGCTACTAATGCAAATTTTTGCTGATATCACGCAAAAAAGTGTGCATGTCGTCACTGTTCCAAATACCTCTGCAATGGGATCTGCTGTCCTAGCCGCAGTTGCTGCTGGCAGTAATAGAGGCGGCTATGAAACCATAGAAGAAGCAGTTGCCAAAATGATTAAATTTGAAAGTGAAGTTTTTCAACCAATCTCTGAAAATAGTGAAATATATAATGAGATATTCTTAGTATATGATTCTTTATATAAATATTTTGGTGAAACATCAAATGAAATGAAAGCACTATTAAATATTAAAAGACAAAAAAAAGAAATCAATAAAGTATAGGAGGAATAGTATGGCTTTAATTGGTCCGTCACTTATGTGCGCTGATATGGGAAATCTACAGGAATCGATTTTGAAGTTAGATCAGGCAGGCGTAGATTTTTATCATTTGGATGTTATGGATGGGAAATTTGTCCCGAATTTTACGCTAGGTCCTGATCTAATAAGAACAATAAGGCAATATACGAAAAAACCTTTTGATGTTCATTTAATGATAGAAAAGCCAGAAGATTATATTGATCTATTTATCGAATCAGGTGCAGATATGATTTCGGTACATGCGGAAGCAACTAATCATCTACAACGTACCCTACAAAAGTTAAGGGATAAAGGTGTTAAAGCAGGTGTTGCATTAAATCCATCTACACCAATAAGTGACATTGAATATGTATTAGATGTAACAGATTACATAACGTTGATGACTGTAAACCCTGGTTTTGCAGGACAGAAATTTGTTCCTTTAATGAACAAAAAGATAAGTAAGTTAAAAACATTAATTGATAATGAAGGATATAACATTGAAATTCAAGTTGATGGAAATATCGGATATCAGACAATACCTGGCGTATTGGAAAACGGTGCTGGAATGTTAGTTTGTGGAACTTCATGTTTATTTAAACCAGATATTTCTCTGGAAGATGCGGTAAAAAATCTAAGATCGTTTATCGCTAATCAACAACTTGAAGCAAAAACTCTGGTGAAGATGGAGGAGAAATAATGGGGGATATTACAGTTGTTGGTAGTATTAACATTGATATTGTTGTTCAAACAGATCTATATCCTCAACGCGGAGAGACGATCTTTGGGAAACAAATGAATCTTTTATCTGGTGGTAAAGGGGCGAATCAAGCGACTAGTTGTGCGCGTTTAGGAAAATCTGTTTATATGATTGGGTCTGTTGGTGAAGATACTTATGGTGATATACTACTAGACGCTCTTAAAGAAAATAAGGTTAATACAACATTTATAAAACGAGTACAAAACAGTGCGACTGGCTGTGCCATAATTACTATCGATAGTACGGCAGAAAATACAATGCTCGTTGTCAAAGGGGCGAATGACGAGTTAACAAAATCTGATATCAAGCAAGCTTTTTCTCAAATTGAGGATAGTAAAGTTCTTCTTGTGCAGATGGAGATACCAGAAGAAGTTGTGCTTGAATCTATGATTGAAGCAAGAAGTAAAGGGATGTTTATCATTCTTGATCCAGCACCTGCAGAAGGAATCACTGTACGTGCACTAGAATATGCAGATTTAATTGTTCCAAATCGTCAAGAAACAAAACAATTAACTGGTATTGATGTAACAGATGTTGATTCTGCTTATAAGGCTGCAAAATACTTTGAATTAATCGGTGTGGAAAATAGCATAATTAAAATGGCTGAAAAGGGATCTCTAGTTTATACAAATGGAAATTCAGAATTTATTGAACCGATCAATGTTAGAGCAATTGATACTGTAGGTGCTGGGGATTCTTACGCTGGAGCAATAGCTTGCGCATTGGCGGACGGACAAGATCTTGTAAGCGCTGCAAAATTTGCCACCATCGTAGGAGCACTTAAAGTAACGAAGTTAGGTGCACAGGCAGGAATTCCGACAATAGATGAAATTAATCAATTTTGTGAAGAAAGAAACTTAACTTATTATAAGCTGGAAAATAAAAGTTCAACACAGGCTTGATTGTTTGAGAGAGGAAGGAGGATGACGATGTCAGAATACTTACTGAAAATGTCAAACATTAGTAAAACATTTCCGGGTGTGAAAGCGCTTGATGACGTCAAGATTGAAGTTAAGCCAGGTGAAGTTCATGCTTTAATTGGAGAAAACGGTGCAGGTAAGTCAACACTAATTAAAATTCTATCAGGTATTTATCAACCGGATTCGGGTGCGCAATTTTTCTTCGAAGGGAAAAAAGCTGAAATAACAAAACCTATCGATGCTACTCTAAAAGGAATTTCAATTATCTATCAAGATTTAAGTTTGTTCCCAAATCTTTCAGTAGCAGAAAATATATATATTGGTAGAGATAGTAATAATAAGGCATGGAAGAAAATTAAGTGGAAAGAAATGGAGGTAATAGCTGAAAAGGCGTTAAAAGAACTTGGTGTTGATATTGATTTACATGTTCCAGTTGAAAAGTTAAGTATCGCCCAACAACAATTAATTGAAATAGCAAGGGCATTAGCATTTGATTCTAAACTTATTGTCATGGATGAGCCAACATCTTCCCTTTCCAGTGGAGAGGTAGAGAAACTATATAAAGTGATTAATAATTTAAAACAAAGAGGAATATCTATTATCTTTGTTAGTCATAAACTGAAAGAACTATTTACTGTATCAGATCGTTTTACTGTATTGCGTGATGGTAAGTATGTTGGTACATACGATACAGAAGAACTTGATGAACAGAGACTAATCACATTAATGGTTGGTAGAAAAGTAGCGTATGAAAAAAACGAAAGCAACGCTAGCATTGGTGACGCAATGTTTGAAGTAAAAGGTTTATCAAAAGAAGGTAACTTTAAAGATATCTCCTTTGAATTAAAAAAGGGAGAAGTCCTAGGCATTACAGGACTTGTAGGTTCAGGAAGAACCGAATTAGCTCAAGCAATATTTGGTGTAAATAATCCTTATGAAGGTGAAGTCCTATTAAATGGAAAACAAATAAAGGTGAAATCTTCAGAAGATGCAGTAAAAAAAGGAATTGCCTATATTCCAGAAAGTAGAAAGACACAAGGTCTTGTTTTAAGACAATCTGTCATCAATAACATATCTTTACCTGTATTAAAGCAACTTCGAAATGCATTTGGTTTAATTAATCGTAAAAAAGAAATCGAGCTTGCAAATCATTATGTTAAAACTCTTGATGTTAGACCTGCATTGCCAGATAGACCTGTTGGGCAATTATCAGGTGGGAATCAACAAAAGGTAGTAATTGGGAAATGGTTATCTACAAAGCCTAAAATTCTAATCATTGATGAACCAACAAATGGAATTGATATTGGAGCGAAGACTGAGATTCATAAACTTCTCCGTAAACTTGCATCTGATGGTATGGGAGTAATTGTTATATCTTCTGAACTCCCAGAAGTATTAGCAGTTAGTGATCGTATTTTAATCATGAGACATGGAAGAATAGCAAGGGAATTAGGAATCGAGGAAGCAACTCAAGAAAATATTATGAATTATGCGCTGCGCGGTTCATCATTTAAAGCAAAGAAAACAAATGAGGTTGTAGCTAGCAAGGGGGTGCAGATGTGAAAACATTCTTAAAATCAAAAGAAATGAGTATTGCAGTAATTGTATTATTACTCGCTATTACCTTAACTTTTGTAAGTCCAGTATTTTTAACTGCAGATAATTTACTTGATGTACTAAAAGCAAACTCTGTTATTGGTATATTAGCTGTAGGTATGACTCTTGTTATTATTACCGGTGGGATTGATGTATCAGTAGCAGCTGTGACCAGTGCAGTTTGTGTAATCATGGGAAAAGTTATGTTAGTAATGCCAGATAACATGGTATCACTTTTACTTATTTTTTTGATTGCACCAGTGTTAGGTATTATATTAGGTGCAATAAATGGATTTCTAGTTTCAAAGATTCAGATACCAGCAATTGTTGTAACATTAGGAACAATGAGTATTATAAATGGTCTTGTTCTTTACATTACAAATGGTCAATACTTAAATAGTACGAGTTTCCCAAAAATATTTATTGATTTTGCTAACTTTGAAATTTTAGGTATTTCAATTATTATTCTTCTTTTTATCGCAATTGCAATTTTCACTTGGTATATCCTTAAATACACAGTAATAGGGCGTGAAGTTTTAGCAATTGGTGGTAACAAAGACTCTGCTGTAAGAGTTGGTATAAACTTTGATAAAGTTCAAATATTTGTATTCTCCTATATGGGATTTTTAGCAGGGATCGCCGCAATTGCCCAAACAGCATATACAAAAGCGGTCGATCCTAACGGTTTATTAGGTTTAGAACTATTAGTAATTGCGGCAGTTGTATTAGGTGGAGCAAATATTATGGGTGGTCGCGGTACGATTCATGGAACATTCTTGGGAGTGATCTTATTAGGAATTGTCCAAAATGGTCTAATTTTAGCCCATATTAGTACGTTCTGGCAAAAAGTATTTACTGGTGCAATCATTCTACTAGCAGTTTCTTATGATCAAATACAATATAAAAGAGCAAAGAATAAGCTTTCTAAAATAGAAGTAGAAGCATAGAAAGAGGTGTAAAATTTATGAAAGCGTTAACCTTATCGAAGGAAAATATTTTAGGACTTATTGCTTTAGGGTTATTTGTTCTAATGAGTCTATTTACACCAAGTTTTTTTACATCGAATAATCTTAATAACATGATGTTTCAACTACCTGAATTTGGATTAATTGCCTTAGCAATGATGGTGGTTATAGTAACGGGTGGTATCGACCTTTCAATTACTTATACGGCAGCGTTATCAGGAGTTTCTATTGCTATTATGCAAAGCAATGGATACCCAATCTTAACATCGATCCTTGTTGGTGTAATAGTAGGCTTATTATGTGGTAGTGTTAATGGTTTTATCGTTTCGAAAATTGGAGTTTCACCAATACTAGTAACTTTAGGAACGATGGTATTATTTGAGGGTATCATTTTAAGTATTACAAAAGGTAATTCTGTATCAGGCTTTAGTGAAGCTTATAGTTTAATAGGAAATGGTTACTATCTCGGAGTTGTTCCACTGTCTATAATCATATTTATTTTTTTCGCTATATTGACAGGAGTACTATTAACAAAAACAAACTGGGGAAGAAGTGTATATATGGTTGGGAGCAACCCGATTGCCTCACTTTTCTCAGGAGTTAATAATAGTAGAGTATTGATGAAAGTGTACTTATATTCTGCACTCCTTGCTATAATAGCATCGATTATTATGACATCTCGATACAACTCAGCAAAAGTTGACCTTGGATCTTCCTACCTTCTTCAAAGTGTGGCAGCCGCTGTACTCGGAGGTACTGAAATTCAAGGGGGATACGGAAAAGTAATAGGAACAGTATATGCCGTTATTATTTTCCAAATTTTATCGAATGGATTAAATTTACTTGGTGTACCACGTTCGATTGTTGGCGTTATGATGGGAGTTATCTTAATATTTGTTCTCGTCCTTAATTTCCTAAAAGGAAAATTGGATGAAAAGAAGCAGAAGAGGTTACAAGAAGCAGTTTAATGTAAGGGTTTACTCTGATCTAATTCAGATACCATAAAAAACTTATTTACAAAAAAGAGGGGGATTTTATCATGAAGAAGTTTATAGGGTCGATTGTATCATTCATGTTTTTAATCGGTATTCTAGCTGGTTGTGTATCGCAAGGAAGTTCGAACTCTGAAAATGAAGGAACTACGAACAATGCTAGTGAAGAAAAAGAAGCCAATGGTAAATTGAAAATTGCAGTAGTACCTAAGCTTATCGGTATTCCTTACTTTAATGCTTCAGAAAAAGGAGCGATTCAAGCTGGTGAAGATTTAGGGGTAGAAACTATTTATACTGGTCCTACTGAACCAGATGCTGCACAACAAGTTAAAGTAATCGAAGATTTAATCAGTCAAAATGTTGATGTCATTGCAGTTGCTCCAAATGATCCGGCTTCTTTAACACCAGTTTTAAAGAAAGCAAAAGACCAAGGGATTATCGTAATGGACTGGGACACTCCAGCTGACCAATCGGTTGTTGAATTGTCTGTTCACCAAATAGATGACGAGCAGTATGGTCGTCACATTGCGAAATCCTTAATTGAAAAAATGGGGACTGAAGATGGAGAAATTGCGATCCTAACTGGAGGTCTTTCAGCAGCTAACTTAAATACGTGGATCGATGGTGCGAAGAAAGAGCTTGAAGAAAATTATCCTGACATTAAATTAGTAACAGACAAAATTGCAACAGATGAAAAGCAACAAGTTGCATATCAAAAAACGCTTGATTTAGTTAAATCTTATCCAAATTTAAAAGGAATTATGGCATTCTCAACACCTGCTCCATTGGGTGCTGCACAAGCAATACAAGAAAAAGGTTTGCAAGATGATATCGCAGTAGTTGGTACTGCATTACCTACCGATTCTAAACCATATTTAGAAGATGGTTCTTTAGATGTAGCAATCCTTTGGGAGCCTGATAAATTAGGTTACCTAACAGTAGCTCTTGCTAAGCAATTAGCAGAAGGCGGAAAAGTTGAAAATGGTCAAAACGTTGAAAACGTTGGTGAAATTGAAGTTTGGGAAGATGGAAAAACGATTATCATGGGTCCTCCATCTGACTTTACAGCAGAAAACGCTGCAGACTACGACTTTTAAGTAAAGAAGACCCACAGTTTAAGTTGGACTGTGGGTCTTTTTTAGTAATAATTTTGAATCGGAAAAGATGTGGAGGTAATAAAATGATAAAACAAAATTTTGAAATAAAAAATGAGAAAATAAAAGAGTCCTTTTTTGAACTTAAAAAGAATAAGCCAGAACAATTTAAAAATAGATTAAATCTATCTTGGAGCAATTGGATGTTTGGTATGGAAACTCTGGAGGAATCAGCAAATAGATTACATAATGCTGGAGTAAAATATATTGAACTACACGGTAACCATTATGGAACTGATCTTGGTTATAGGGTTGATTCAACATTAAAGGTTCTTAATGAGTATAATATGAAAGTTTCAGGAATATGCGGTATGTTTTCGTCAGAAAATGATCTTTCCAGCAATAAGCCTTTACAAAGACAGGCAGCTTTAGATTATTTAAAGAGAGAAATTGAATTTGCCTCTAAAGTAGGTGCAGAGTATATTCTAGTTGTTCCAGGTGCAGTGGGAAGGCCAAAAGCTTATGACAATACCGAATTTGAAAGAAGTATTGAATCAATAAGACTAATTGCTGATTTGTTCGTGAAATATAATATAAAAGCTGCTATTGAGCCAATACGTGCAGCTGAAGTAAGTTTTATCCATTCAATTTCAGATGCAAAAGAATATATAAAGGCTGTTAACCACACTGGAATACAATATATAAACGGAGATGTATATCATATGCTTTCAGAGGAATCTAATATAGGGGAAGCCTTGATAAATGCAGGTGATATGCTAGTAAACCTTCATTTAGCGGATAGTAATAGGAGAGCGCTAGGAGAGGGTGCACTTGATTTAGACACCATAATAATGGCGTTATATTTATTTGGATATAATAGGGAAGGAAGGTTTGTAACACCTGAACCTTTGGGACCAGGTGGAGATCCATACCCAGCAATGAATGGAAAACCGGATAAGGAGAATAATGATAAATTAGTTATGCAGACAGTCAGGTACTTTAGAGAAAGGGAAGAAGTACTTGTAAAATAAATACTCATTTTCACTCCTAGAATAGTGAATTACTATTACGGCCATATGGATGGTCCGGTATAGTAACTTGTTTTAGAAGATGTGAATAAAAATATGCAGGTGTTTTATCAAAAGAATAAATAGTATAGGGAATTAAACCGAAAAATGGTTTAATTCCTTTTTATTGTGAGGCCAGCATTGGTCAAGCTAATGAGTCTGCAATACAAGATAAAACTCTTACTTCCGAAGATATCACAGAATAAATGAAATTAAATACATGAATAATCTCAAATTCAAGAAACTAACTTAATGAATCAAAAATCTTATCAAGCATGGTAAAGGAGTTTTATCATGAACGAAATACTAACAAAGTACTATGCGCAGGCCGTAGATCGAACAAAAAAAATTGTCTTAGAAGATCTTTTTAAATATTTAGAACGTAAAGTGACACTTCCATCCATTGAACAATATTTAAGAGAAAGGGGACCATACATTGACCAAATTTGGTTGAATTCTTGGCTAAATACTGCTACAAGTCATGCTTCTACTGCCGAAAAGATCGGCTATTTGTCAGATAAGGGTTTTCAAGTGGAAGGAGTAAGAAAAAAGCTAATCAACCAAATGTTTCGTACCGAGATTAGGGATGTGGAACCGTTCGATGTCATGGGCTGGCTAAACAGTTGGATTGTGGATCAATTGGAATCGTGGGAACAAAGATATGAGCAAGCTAGAGAATCCTATCTGCACCAAATGCATATTCAGCAACAACGTGAGTTAAGAAGAAAAATGGTGTTAAAGGTTGAACATTACATAAACCAAGTACTTGGCGCACATTATGAGGAACTGTACCTATATGTTCGATACTTACTTGGCAGTAACCTTGCTATTGAGGTCGAGCAGAAAGGGTTGATTTTATCAACAGAGGAAATCACCTTTTCTTCCTATTTATATAATGAAACTGAGTTAGCCTATAACGCACATCACTATGAAGAAGACCTAACCGAACAGTATGAACAACTCATTTCTACTTATTTATTTGATTTTGGTCCCAACTGGCTGAAAGACCACCTTTCCTCTCATCTTTTTGAAGAATACTTTGAGATGTTCGATGAAACGTTATCAGATTCATTATTGAGAGAGGCCGCATTTGAACCGTTTAATAATCTTAGCGCAGACTTATTTGAAGATTTGTTAGAAGAATATCTATCTGATTTAATTAAGCTAATAGACATTCCGTTTGACTTAGCTACACATCAAGAGATTTTTACTAAAGATCTTTCTGAAAGAGAACGGAAGCTTGTTGAAGAAAGTGAGGAAGTCACACGTCGAAAAGAAGAAGAAGAACGAATGATTGAGGACATTTTCGGAAGGGAATATAATCTCCCAGCAGGCCGCAATATTCAATATGTTCTTCATGTTGGTGAAACAAACACCGGTAAAACTTTTCAAGCTATAAAACGAATGAAGGCAGCAAGTAGTGGCCTTTATTTAGCACCCCTTCGATTATTGGCATTCGAAATATATGAAAGGCTAAATGAGGAAGCGGTTCCATGTTCCTTAAAGACAGGTGAAGATGAGAAGCTGGTGGATGATGCAAATCACCTTGCTTGTACAGTAGAAATGTTTCATGAAAAGGACTTTTATGAAGTGGTTGTGATTGATGAGTCTCAAATGATAGCCGATAAAGACCGAGGCTTCTCGTGGTATAAAGCGATGACTAAGGCTAATGCAAAAGAAGTTCATATTATCTGTAGTTTCAATGCAGAATCAATGATTCTTCAACTTCTTGGTGAATCAGAGGTTAAAGTTCATGTATATGTAAGAGACATTCCTCTAGAGGTGGAATCTACTTTATTTCGTTTAGGTCATGCTAAAAAAGGGGACGCACTCGTTTGCTTTTCGAGAAGGAGAGTTCTTGAAACCGCTTCAGAGCTCCAAAAGACCGGTCGCCAGGTAAGCATGATTTACGGGAGTATGCCACCAGAAACAAGAAAAAAGCAAATGCAGAGATTTATTAAAGGCGAAACAGCGGTCATCGTATCGACAGATGCAATCGGGATGGGATTGAACTTACCTATAAGGCGTATTGTTTTCTTAGAAAATGATAAGTTTGATGGTACTCGAAGAAGAACTCTAAAGTCTCATGAAGTAAAGCAAATTGCCGGACGTGCCGGGCGAAAAGGAATCTATGAGATCGGAAAAGTAGCGTTTACAAGCGACTCCAAACCGATGACTCGTCTTCTAGAGCAAGAGGATGAACCTCTTAAAGTGTTTGCCATTGCTCCGACAACTGGAGTCCTTGAGAGGTTTCAAAAATACTCACGAAAACTTAGTCTATTTTTTTACTTGTGGGAACAATTTGAAAGTGCTTCAGGAACAAAAAAAGCCACTTTATCCGAAGAAAGGCTTTTATATGAAATGGTAGAAGATACGCTAATAGAAGTAAAGCTCTCCGTAGCGGACTTATATAGCTTCTTACACTTACCTTTTTCAACAAATGAACCTTCTTTGAGAGCGGAATGGAAGAGAAAGCTTGAAGCAATTGTAGAAGTTGATGAATTACCTGATCCCTATATTAAAGAATCAGGGCTTGAAGAACTTGAACTTTCATATAAGTCGGTTGGTCTTCACTTATTATTCCTATACAAATTAGGCAGAAACACAGAAGCTCATTATTGGGAAAGAGTCCGTGAAGAAATCAGTGACAAAATCCATGAACACTTAAAATTAGGAGTACAACTTGTAAAGAAAACCTGTAAATACTGCAGGAAAAGCCTTCCACAACGTTTTAAATTTCAAGCTTGTGATGAATGTCATTTTGCACGACATGATAATAAAAAGTTCTTTAACACTAACTCCGGCACTAAAGGAGGACCTTCCCATTAAAATTAAGCTTCGATTGTTTACATTTTGTACTTTTGTCTGTGCCATGATCTCTAGTCATGTCGTAAACGCAAATGGTCCAACCCCACCCATGAAAGAACAGATTCAAGATGTTTTACAACAAGATCCTCGTCTAGATGGGTCTGTAACGGGGATTAGCATAATTTCAGGGGAAACGGAAGAAATCGTGTATCAACAGAATGACTCTATTCATTTGCAGCCTGCTTCTAATTTAAAGCTTTTTACGGCAGCTACAGCCCTTCAAAGCTTAGGTACAAATTATACGTTTACAACAGAGGTACTAACAGATGGAAAACAAAGGTTGGGACTGCTTGATGGAAATCTTTATATAAAGGGAAAAGGGGATCCCACTCTGTTAGCTAAAGATTTCGACCAATTAGCCAAGGGAATTAAGAAAAACGGGATATCGGTGATCCGAGGCAATATCATCGGGGATGACACTTGGTACGATGACGAAAGGTATTCGATTGATTTACCTTGGAGTGATGAAACAACTTATTACGGAGCCCAGGTTTCTGCCTTAACCGTATCTCCAAATTCAGACTTTGATGCAGGTACGGTAATTGTTGAGGTAAAGCCAGACAAAAAGCCGTCTCAAAAGCCGGAAATCATTCTAACTCCTTCTACTGATTTTATAGAGGTCAAGAACCTTGCTAAAACTGTTTCTTCAAATGGAGTGACAGATATAAAAATCGAGCGATTACACGGTACAAACACAGTGACCATCAAAGGAACTATTCCAATAAATAGTAATTCCTTAAAAGAGTGGATCGGCGTATGGGACACTACTAACTATGCCTTAAAAATTTTTAAACAGTCGTTAAATAACAACGGAATTAAACTATTAGGACAAGTAAAACCTGGGAAGACTCCTGAACACGCTACACCCATAACTCAACATACTTCCATGCCGTTATCAGACCTTCTCATTCCGTTTTTAAAATTAAGCAACAATGGACATGGAGAAGTTCTTGTTAAGGAAATGGGGAGGGTATTTGGAGCAGAAGGTAGCTGGGAAGAAGGATTAAAAATCATGAATAATGAGTTGCAAACTTTGGGAATAAACACCGATACCATCATGCTTAGGGATGGATCAGGCGTTTCTCACGTGAATGCTGTACCTGCTAATGAAATCACAAAGCTTTTGTACGAGGTCCAGGGTAAGGAGTGGTTTCCAGCATTTAAGGAAGCTTTGCCAGTTAGTGGAGCTTCAACTAAACTTGAGAGTGGGACACTAAGAAACCGTATGGAAGGATTGCCTAAAAATGCGAAAGTAAGCGCAAAAACGGGGACGTTAACCACAGTGAGTTCATTATCAGGGTATGTTACTTCTAAAAGTGGAAAAAATTTTATTTTTTCTATTTTGATCAATCATGTTATGGATGAGGAAAAAGCTAAACAAGTTGAGAATCAGATTGTTATGATACTTGCTAATCAGTAGTAATTTCTTATTTTTTTGAAGGACTACAATACGAAGGGTGCGAATAATAGTAGAGACACTTCAATTACTTCACCCTTTCTTATGTTTACATACAGATCCTGTGATCAGATTTTCGATTATGGAGTCTAAACGAAGACTGCAGGTTTACTTTGTGTTAATAGTGTGAACTTCAGGAGGGATACGGTGAATTTTCAAAAATCGGTCATCGAGACAATGAGTAAGCGTCAGTCGATTAGAACGTATGAAACTCAAACTATATCAGAATCTCATTGTAAAAGAATAGAAGAGTACCTAAATCAGGACAAGAACCTAATCGGACCGTTTGGCAGAAAAGGCAAAATTAAGATAATACAGGTAACCGATAATGTCACGGACAAGGGGATTAAGTTGGGCACATACGGATTTATTAAAAACCCTAAAGCATATATAGTAGGTATCTCCGAAAATAATAAATACTCCATTGTAGAGTTTGCTCACACGTTTCACAAACTTGTTTTATATTTGACGGAGTTAGAAATAGGTACTTGTTGGATGGGTGGAACGTTCAACAGAAATTCGTTTGAGAAGGAAATATCATTAAATGCAGGAGAGTTTATTCCTGGTATAACACCTATTGGCTATCCCAAAGATAAACAACGAGTTTTTGACAAAGCGCTTCGTTTCGTTGTAAAAGCAGACAATAAAAAATTATGGGATAAGCTTTTTTATTCATCAACCTTCGAAAACTCTTTAGAAAAAAAACAAGCAGGTGAGCTTGGGTTACCGATAGAAATGGTAAGACTAGGACCATCTGCATCAAATAAACAACCCTGGAGACTTGTGTTAACTGAAGACAGAAAAGTTTGCCACTTTTACATAGAGCATACGCCGAACTATAGTGCTAAATTAGGATATGACATGCAGCTACTGGACATGGGGATTGCCATGTGTCAGTTTGAATTAGCATGTGATGAATTAGAAATTGAAGGAGGGTGGGTAGTTGAAGATCCTAAACTAGTACACCCGAATGAACAGATAGAGTATGTAGGTAGTTGGAAGACTATATAATAGTGTTAGTTTACTAATTTCCATAAATTCAATAGACCGTTAACCTCTATGATACAATTGTGATAATGATTTATAATTGTTAATTAGTGCACGCAAAGTTACATACTTCACCACCATTCTTTTAACATCAATCCATGAAAACAAGCCTAGATAAATAAAGAGAAATATCCTCTAGAAGGAGCAAGGCATTTGAATATAAAATTAAGTCAAAAAATCATAAAAGAAATGTGCGGTACAGTCTCCTTCAAAAGAGGAGATTCTTTTTATCGCGGGAATAACGTTACATTTAATCATTACAGTCCCGATATTTGTGAAGCGATGGTTATTGGCAAGGAAGATTTTCATGTCACCATTGAAAAAGAAGTCAACGGAGGATTTCGCACGTCTTGCAGTTGCCCAACGCTTGCATCTTTTCAAAAAGATTGTCAGCATATTGCGGCCGTTTTACTATCTATTTACGAACACCAGCGTCACGGAACAGTCCCTATATCTCCTAACGATTATTACTCTGACTCTTCCATAAATCAAGCACTGACAGAAGGTTTGCTTACCCTTTTCAATGATCAGCCTATACGATCAACCAGCCAACAGCTTCACTTTGAAAAAAGGCAAGTTCTTGATGTAGAGTTTACATGTAAGCCCGTCGCAATAAAAAATGGAGAACATATGTTGGGAATAGAACTTAAGATCGGTCCGACAAAAGTGCAAAATATCCGAGATTTTCTCGTGCGAGTCAAAGAAGGAATTCCCAGCCCTCTTTCCACTTTATTCACGTATGACCCGAGCCTCCATTGCTTTCAAAATGAAACAGATGCTGTGATTCAGCAGCTCATTCAAGTAATCCATGATGAAAAGGTGTACATAGGAGAATCGTCAAACAAATTAGATGTAATAAGCGATAATCAACTATTACTAATTCCTCCATCTTCTTGGGACAGGCTATTTCCTATACTTGAGAAAGCACCTATAGTGAAGCTTGAGTATGACTGGAATTTGTATGACGGTCTACACTTATCAAACGAACCACTTTCTTTAAAATTTGACTTTGCTGAAACAGACGGTAAAGATTATCAACTGAAAATCAATGGGATGAATCAAATGGTCGTGTTGAATTCTTATAAATCTGTCCTAGCCGAAGGAAGACTAATACAGATGAATAGTGAGGACTGTAAACGACTTTCAGAGCTAAAACAGATGCTGGATGCTTCGGGAACGAATCAAATTCCAATTCCTCAGGAGCAAATAGGTTTTTTCCTAGACAAAGTAGTTCCAGGTTTGAAAAAGTTGGGCGACGTCCAAATATCTAGAGCTATTTCTAATCAGATTGTAAAAAAACCATTAATTGCCAACTTGTATTTGGATCGTGTGAAGAACCGCCTGCTTGCTGGGCTAGAATTTCACTATGAAAATAATGTAATAAATCCTTTAGAAAGCAGGGAACGCAGGGCTGGCTCTATTCTTATTAGGGATGTCGAGAAAGAGGATGAGATCCTGAAGCTGATGGAAGAAAGCTTGTTTGCCAAAACGGACGAGGGATATTATCTGCATAATGAAGAGTTGGAGTACGAGTTTTTGTACCATGTCGTTCCCAAACTTCAAAACCTTGTCAAACTATATGCAACTACAGCAGTGAGAAATCGAATTTTCAAAGGGAATGCACGTCCGCAGATTAGGGTTAGGATCAAAAAAGAACGAACCGATTGGCTGGAATTCAAATTTGAAATGGATGGCATACCTGAAAAACATATCCGTGATGTTCTATTGGCTTTAGAGGAAAAACGGAAATATTATCGTTTGCGAAACGGATCACTACTCTCCTTAGAGACAAGAGAATTTGAAGAAATTAATCGTTTCATGAATGCACAACCTATCCAAAAAGAAGATCTGGAGAGTGGCTTGAATGTACCAATTGTCAAGGGTTTTCAGCTAATAGATACTGTTGATGGTCATGTATTCACGTTAGAAGAAACGTTCCTTGAGTTCTTGGAAAATATCCGCAACCCGGGCGGCCTGGAGTTCGAGGTTCCGGAGAGCTTAGAGTCAATATTACGTGATTATCAAAAACAAGGCTATAAATGGATGAAAACACTTGCCAGCTATAGCTTTGGAGGTATTCTAGCAGATGATATGGGACTTGGTAAGACGTTGCAAAGCATCACGTTCATTCTATCAGAGCTTCATGAAATACGTAGAAAGAATTTACCTGTCCTTATTGTTTGCCCATCATCCTTGATGTATAACTGGCTAAGTGAAATCATGAAGTTTTCCCCAGATCTACAAACCGTTGTCGTTGATGGCAATAAAAAAGAAAGAATTAGTATACAGAAGGATTTAACGGGTATGGATGTTGTCATTACCTCCTATCCGTTGTTACGTAGGGACATAATGTGGTTTGAGAAACAAGCATTTCACACAGTGTTTTTCGATGAGGCTCAAGTCTTTAAAAATCCTGTTACACAAACTGCACGAGCGGTAAAAAGGATCCAGGCAGATTATCGCTTCGCCCTCACTGGTACACCGGTTGAGAATTCAACTGAGGATCTGTGGTCAATTTTTCACGTTGTCTTTCCTGAATTATTCATGGGGTTAAAGGAATACAGTAACCTATCACGGGAAAAGATTGCCCGACGCATTCGTCCATTTTTGCTTCGTCGATTAAAAGAGGATGTACTTTCAGAGCTTCCTGAAAAAGTCGAGTCGATTGATTCGGTGGAATTGCTACCGGATCAGAAGAAGCTGTACGCAGCCTATTTGGCGAAGTTGAAACATGATACTTTGAAGCATCTGAATAAAGATAATCTCCACAAAAATCGCATTAAAATCTTGGCTGGTTTAACTCGGTTACGACAGATTTGTTGTCACCCAGCCTTATTTGTTGATGATTATAAAGGAAGATCAGCGAAATTTGAACAACTGATGCAGATTGTAGAGGAATCAAAGCTTTCTGGAAGAAGGGTGTTGATTTTCTCTCAGTTCACGAAAATGCTTGAGCTCATTGGTAGAGATTTAGCAAATCAAGGGCTCCCTTTTTTCTACCTTGATGGACAAACCCCATCAAAGGAACGGATGGAAATCTGTAATCGATTTAATAGAGGCGAACGTAATTTCTTCCTTATTTCCTTGAAAGCAGGCGGTACAGGCCTCAATCTGACTGGTGCTGATACAGTTATCTTATATGATATTTGGTGGAATCCTGCAGTCGAGGAGCAAGCAGCCGACCGTGCACATCGCATCGGTCAGACAAATGTTGTACAGGTCATAAAGCTTGTTTCCAGAGGCACAATCGAAGAAAAAATGAATGAACTACAAGAAAAAAAGAAACATATGACTAATGAAATCATTGGTTCTGAAGCAAAAGTGTCCTCTACTCTTACCGAAGAGGACATACGGGAGATATTGAAGATATAGAATGAGAAATAATAGGTTCTTATAGTAGAATGAACAATAAAGAATGGAGGAAATGAATTATGTCTAATTTGCCAAATTGCCCAAAATGTAATTCAGAATACGCTTACGAGGATGGAAGCCTTTTTGTTTGCCCAGAATGTGCTCATGAGTGGACTTTAGAAATAGAAACTGAAAATAGTGAAGATAAAAAAATAATTAAAGACGCCAATGGAAATGTCTTAAATGATGGTGACTCTGTAACAGTAATCAAAGATCTTAAAGTAAAAGGAACTTCATCAGTCGTAAAAATAGGTACAAAAGTAAAAAGTATACGTTTGGTTGATGGAGATCATGATATAGATTGCAAAATTGATGGTTTTGGAGCTATGAAATTAAAATCTGAATTTGTTAAAAAGGTATAATTGCGATTTTAATGCAACAAAATCTAAATATATTTAAAAAAATCAAGGACTATCAAAAATGATGGTCTTTTTTTTAGTCTAATTTTTTCCAAACTATTCGTAACGCTCCTACTGAACGGAATAATTCATGGGAGGTTTTCTAACGTTTAAACTTGTTGAAAATAAGACAATTTAATAATTTTTTAATAAAAAATAAAAAAACGAACAATAGTTTAAGATATAACAGTATTGTTAGCGTTTGCATATGTTTGTTGACTAAATATTCAAAAAAGTAATTGATTATCGAGGAAGATTCTGTATAATATGAATTGTAGACGGTGTTAGTTTTCCTTACATTATAAGTTATATATAATAACATCTAGGTTTTCATAGGAATCGCTAATGCGACAGAATAAATAAAAGGGGTGTTGATTAATGAAATTGAAAAGAGGATTTTTAGCTTTACTGGTTGTAGTGGTACTCCTGGGTGCTTGTTCGGCACAGACGAATGCACCTGCTAAAGAAACTGGATCCGATACTAGTTCAAGTAGTTCTGATGGTGATACGGTTCAAGTTGGGATCTTACATTCCTTAAGTGGCACGATGGCCATTAGTGAGGTTTCCTTACGTGACGCTGAGCTAATGGCAATTGAAGAGATAAATGCTGCCGGCGGTGTACTCGGAAAACAAATTGAACCGATTATCGAAGATGGTGCATCAGATTGGCCTACATTTGCAGAGAAAGCAAAAAAACTTCTTCAACAGGATAAGGTTGCAACTATTTTCGGAGGTTGGACATCAGCTAGCCGAAAAGCGATGTTACCAGTGGTAGAGCAAAACAATGGATTACTGTGGTACCCAGTACAATATGAAGGTATGGAGGAATCTCCTAACATCTTTTATACCGGAGCAACTACAAACCAACAAATTGTGCCTGCGGTTGATTGGATGTTAGAAAACGTTGGAAAAGACATATTCTTAGTTGGATCTGATTACGTGTTTCCACGAACTGCGAACAAGATTGTAAATGCTCAGTTAGAAACAAAAGGAGGAACGGCAGTTGCAGAAGAATATACACCACTTGGACATACAGACTACAACACAATCATTAATAAAATTAAAACGGCAAAACCCGACGTCATTTTTAATACGCTAAATGGGGACAGTAATGTCGCGTTTTTCAAGCAGCTTCAGGATGCTGGCATTTCAGCTGATGATATTCCCGTTTTATCAGTGAGTGTTGCAGAAGAAGAAATTAGGGGTATTGGAACAACTGTATTAGAGGGACATTACGCAGCATGGAACTATTTTCAAACGACTGACACTCCTGAGAATATAGAATTCGTTGAAAACTATAAAGCAAAATACGGTGATGACCGTGTAACTGGCGATCCAATTGAAGCAGCATATATTGCCGTTTACTTATGGGCTGAAGCAGTTAAAAAGGCAGGCTCATTTGATGTTGAAAAGGTGAAAGAAGCGTCAGATGGAATTGAGTTCAAGGCTCCTGGTGGAGTCGTAAAGATAGATGGTGAAACTCAGCATATATACAAAACTGTTCGAATTGGTGAAGTGCAAGCTAATGGTCAATTTAAGGAAGTTTGGAACTCTGGTGAGCTCATAAAACCTGATCCATATTTAAAAACGTATGACTGGGCATCTGGATTAGGTCAATAAACATCGGTAATTTAGTGTAGGGGTTAAGCTTAGCTACTCCTTTCGTTCCTTAAAGAGATTTCTAGTTAGATAGAACGAAAGGTGTATGCTACAAGCTTAGAAAAAAAGGTCAGTTCTAATCGTAAAGGAGGTAATGTCCTTGTCAATTATCGTTACACAACTTTTTAATGGCATTAGTCTCGGATCGATACTTTTATTAATTGCTTTAGGACTAGCGATTACATTCGGATTAATGAATATTATTAACATGGCTCACGGTGAATTTATTATGATTGGAGCCTATACTACATATGTTCTTCAACAAGCATTCATTCAATATCTTCCACAATCGGTCTTTAGTTATTATTTTATCATAGCAATTCCACTATCTTTTATCGTAGCTGCATTGATTGGTTTATTAATGGAGAAGACAGTAGTCAGATTTTTATACGAGCGTCCACTCGATAGTTTACTAGCAACATGGGGTGTTAGTTTGATCCTCCAGCAGGTTGCAAGGTCAATCTTCGGCGCTCCAAATGTTGCTGTGGTTGCACCTGAGTGGTTAAATGGAGCACTTACTTTAAATGTTATAACATTCCCTTACAAAAGACTCTTTATTATTGCTTTAGTTTTAATGAGTATTTTCACTTTAGTCCTTTATCTCTATAAAACGCCTTCGGGAAGAAGAATGAAGGCTGTTACGCTAAATCGTGATATGGCTTCATGTTTAGGTGTATCGACCAGAAGGGTTGATAGTACAGCATTTGCTTTAGGTAGTGGTTTTGCAGGTTTTGCAGGTTGCGCCTTAACATTAATTGGTTCAATTGGACCTACTTTAGGAACTGCTTATATTGTTGATGCATTTATGATTGTCATTTTAGGTGGTGTAGGGAAGTTAAAAGGAACGATTATTGCAGCATTAATGCTAGGGATATTAAGTACCTTTGTTGAGTTATCAACAAGTGCAACAATCGCAAAGGTAATCGTTTTTGCTTTCATTATTATCTTCTTACAATGGAAGCCGACTGGACTCGCAGGTGTGAAGGTAAGAGCTTTAGATTAATGGAGGTGCGGTAATTGATGAAGAAATATAGTCAAGGAGCGTATTACGGATTGTTTTTTCTATTAATCTTTATAGCTCCTTTCATGCTTTCGGACTTTAGAGTAGGTTTACTTGCTAAGTTTTTATGCTTTGCTATTATCGCCGTTGGAATTAGTCTTATCTGGGGTTATACAGGTATTTTAAGTTTAGGTCATGGTGTTTTCTTTGGCTTAGGGGCCTATTGCATGGGAATGTATTTAAAAATTGAGGCTTCACCAAGTGGAGTTCCGGATTTTATGGAGTGGAATGGAATAACAGAACTGCCGTTTATATGGACCTTATTTAAGAATCCTTTTTTTGCGATTAGTGCTGCGGTGATACTACCATTTTTAATTGCTTCAATTATCGGATATTTTACTTTTAAAAATCGAATTAAAGGGGTGTTTTTTTCCCTTATTTCCCAAGCTGTTGTTGTAGTAACAGTTACACTTTTTATCGGGAGTCAGCAAATTACAGGAGGAACCAGTGGACTAACGAACTTTTTTACAGTATTTCAATTACCACTAGCTGATCCGGAGATTAAAAGACTGCTTTACTTTTTAACTGCTATATTATTAGCAGCTGTAATGAGTTTATCCTTGTTACTTACAAAAACCCGTTTTGGACGATTACTAATTGCGATAAGAGATGGGGAAAACCGCCTCCGCTTTTTAGGCTATAATCCGGTAAGTTTTAAGGTTTTTATTTATGCCCTTTCAGCAGCTTTTTCTGGCGTAGCAGGTGCACTATTTGTTTTACAAGTTGGAATTATTTCTCCTGAAATGATGGGGATTATTCCATCAATTGAAATGGTGTTATGGGTGGCGATTGGGGGTAGACATTCTATCTTAGGGGCGGCAATTGGAGCTATCTTAACAAATAGTGCAAAAAGCTTTTTAAGTGAAGCATACCCTGAATTTTGGACAATTTTCTTAGGGGGATTATTCTTACTAGTTGTCTTATATTTACCGAATGGATTAGCTGGTTTAGTTCAGAATGTGCAGAAACGCTTCTCGAAAAAAGATAAAAAGGAGGCGGAAAAGCATGCAGCTGATTCTCTCGTGTCATAATGTTATGGTTGATTTTTCTGGTTTTAAAGCACTTCAAGGAGTTGATTTACAGGTTCAAAATGGAGAAATATTATTTTTGATTGGGCCAAATGGAGCTGGGAAAACAACGTTGCTAGATGTTATATGCGGAAAAACAAAATCAACAAACGGTGAGGTTCTCTTTAATGAAAGAATCTCACTTACAAAACTTCCAGAGCAGAAAATAGTTCATGAAGGTGTAGCAAGAAAATTTCAAGCTCCAAGTATTTTTTTACAGTTAACACCATTTGAAATTCTTGAGATTGCAATGAAGCAAAAAAAGGGTCTATTTTCGATTTTAATTGCCAAAATGTCGAAAGCTCAGCAAGAGAAGATTGAATTATTGTTAAAGAAAATTAATTTATATGATGTTCGTAATGACTTAGCTGGATCATTAGCACATGGACAAAAGCAATGGCTTGAAATTGGGATGCAGCTTATTCAAGAACCTAAACTTTTACTTTTAGATGAGCCCATTGCAGGCATGTCGGGAGAGGAACGTACGAAAACAGGAGAGTTAATCAAAGAGATTGCTAAGACATGTTCCGTATTAATAGTGGAGCATGACATGGATTTTGTTCGAAAGTTTTCAACAAGGGTTGTTGTCATGCATGAGGGTCGTGTACTTTGTGAAGGGACAATGGAAGAGATTAAGGAGAATGAAGAAGTGAAGAACGTTTATTTAGGAAGGAGTGGGTAAGATGCTATCTGTTTATGATCTCCAAGCTGGATATGATGAAACAATGATTTTACGAAACGTTCAGTTGAAAATTCCAAAAGGGAAAATAGTAGGTCTTCTTGGTCGTAATGGAGTTGGAAAAACAACGCTCATAAAGGTTTTAATGGGTCTTCTACCTGTTGTCCATGGAAAAATCCAATTTGAAGAAAAGGAATGGAGAAATGAGCGTCCAGAACATCGAGCAAGAGCAGGCATGGCCTATGTACCACAAGGAAGAGAGATATTTTCCGATCTGACTATAAAAGAAAACCTTCTCTTAGGTATGGAAGCTATTCCTAAATCAAAACGTTCATCTGTCATTCCACAAGAAATTTTTGAGTGGTTTCCTGTACTGGAGGAAATGATCAATCGCAAGGGTGGAGACTTAAGTGGTGGACAACAGCAACAACTTGCAATTGCACGAGCCATCATTTCAAATCCTAAGCTCCTCTTACTTGATGAGCCAATGGAGGGTATTCAGCCTTCAATCATTCAGTTAATTCAGGATGTGTTGGTGAAAATTTCAAGAGAAAAAGAAATGTCAATTTTATTAGTTGAACACAACTTAGATGCAGTTTTGGCTTGCGCTGACTTGTATTACATTCTTGATAAAGGACGAATGGTCATGAATGGTCAGTGCGATGAAATAAATGAAGATGAACTTCAAAAGCATTTAGCAGTATAAGGAGAGGTTGAAAATGAAGCTGACATCACGTGAGCAAGATAAGCTGATGATTGTCGTAGCTGCCGATTTAGCAAGAAGAAGACAGCAACGTGGATTAAAGTTAAATTATCCCGAAGCGATCGCCATAATTACATATGAGGTCATGGAAGGAGCAAGAGATGGAAAGTCTGTATCAAAGTTAATGCAATATGGCAGACAGATTTTATCACGCGAAGATGTCATGGAGGGAATATCGGAAATGATCCATGATATTCAAGTGGAAGCAACCTTCCCTGATGGAACGAAGCTAGTGACGGTGCATGAGCCTATCCAATAATCAAAATTTATAAGTCTATGCAATGAGAAGAGGGTGAAGCATGATACCAGGAGAATACAAGTTGAAAAAAGATCCAATAATTTGTAATCAAGGAAAACAGCCGATAATCGTGGATGTAATTAATAATGGTGATAGACCAGTGCAAATTGGCTCACACTTTCATTTTTATGAGATTAATAGATCATTAGAATTTGATCGGACAATAGCATTTGGTAGGAGGTTGAATATTCCAGCGGGGACGGCCGTACGTTTTGAACCAGGTGACCGGAAAGAAGTTGAACTCATATCATTTTCAGGTGAACGGAAAGTATATGGACTCAACAATTTAACAAATGCTGCACTAGAAAAAGGAGTGTAACAATGGGTTTTCAAATGTCACGACAGCAATATTCAGATATGTTCGGCCCAACTGTTGGTGATCAGGTAAGACTAGGAGACACGGAACTATTTATTGAAGTTGAAAAGGATTATACAACATATGGTGATGAAGTAAAGTTTGGTGGAGGTAAAGTTATACGTGATGGGATGGGACAGCATCCTTTAGCAACGAGAAGTGAGTCGGTAGATCTAGTTGTAACAAATGCATTAATTGTTGATTACACAGGCATATATAAAGCGGATATTGGTGTGAAGGATGGTCTTATAGCAGCTATAGGTAAGGCTGGAAACCCGCTATTAATGGATTCTGTTGATATTGTTATTGGGGCATCTACTGAAGTACTTGCCGGAGAAGGAATGATTATAACAGCAGGTGGTATCGATGCCCATATTCATTTTATTTGCCCTCAGCAAATTCAGACGGCAATAGAGTCTGGCATGACAACGATGATTGGTGGTGGAACAGGTCCTGCAACAGGGACAAATGCTACAACTTGTACACCTGGAGCTTGGAATATCCATAACATGCTAAAAGCCGCAGAGGAATTCCCGATGAATATCGGATTTTTAGGAAAAGGCAATGCGTCAAGTGAAGAGGCACTTATTGAGCAAATTGAAGCAGGAGCAATTGGCTTAAAGCTACATGAAGACTGGGGTACGACTGCTTCTACTATTGATAAAGCTTTAACTGTTGCAGACAAGTATGATGTACAAGTCGCGATTCATACAGATACATTGAATGAGGGCGGATTTTTAGAGGATACACTTCGAGCAATTGATGGACGTGTGATTCATACGTATCATACCGAAGGAGCTGGTGGAGGTCACGCACCTGATATCATAAAAGCTGCTTCATATTCTAATATCCTTCCATCGTCAACAAACCCAACAAGACCATATACAGTTAATACCATTGCGGAACATTTAGATATGTTGATGGTATGTCATCATTTAGACCCTTCTGTTCCAGAAGATTTAGCATTTGCAGATTCAAGGATACGTAAAGAAACCATTGCTGCAGAAGATATCCTTCATGATCTCGGTGTGTTCAGTATAATCAGCTCTGACTCACAAGCAATGGGAAGGGTTGGCGAAGTTATTACACGTACTTGGCAAACGGCTGACAAAATGAAGCGTCAGCGTGGAGAGCTTGTTGCAGGAGAAGAAAATGATAATGCAAGAGTAAAACGATATATCGCTAAATACACGATTAACCCGGCAATTACACATGGTATTTCAGAATATGTTGGATCAATTGAGGTTGGAAAAGTCGCTGATTTTGTTCTTTGGAACCCAGGTTTTTTCGGTGCAAAACCTGAATTGATTGTTAAAGGAGGCATGATTGCATGGAGCGTAATGGGCGACCCAAATGCATCCATCCCAACGCCACAGCCAGTCATTTATCGTCCGATGTTTGCAAGTCTTGGTAAAGCAAAATATTCAACATCACTAACATTTGTATCAAAAGCTGCATTTGAGCAAGGTGTGCATGAAAAGCTTGGTCTACAGAAAAAGATTTGTGTTGTGAAAGATACTCGTAAATTAACGAAGAAGGATATGGCTCTTAACGGTGAAACACCTGAAATTGATGTCGATCCACAGACATACGAAGTGAGGGTGGACGGTGAATTGATCACATGTGAACCAGATGACAAGGTTTCATTAGCACAACGATACTTTTTATTTTGAGGTGAAGGAAATGATCATTGAAGAAATTATTGGAAATATAAAACGAACAGAAAAACTACCTACTCATATTGAACGCGTTTATTTAAGAAGTGATGATTTAGTTAAGAAAATTCAACGAGTTAAAACCGACCACGGGAATGAGCTCGGCATTCGCCTTAAGGAAGCAAAGGATTTAAAGGATGGAGATATCCTCTTTCAAGATGAGAAAAATTCAATCGTCATTTCTGTGATAGAAGATGATGTTATCGTGATTCAACCGACTAGTCTCATTCAAATGGGAGAGATTGCTCATCAATTAGGCAACCGCCATTTACCAGCTCAATTTGAAAATGACGAAATGATCGTCCAGTATGATTACTTAGTTGAAAAGTTACTACAGGAACTTGATGTTCCATTTGTTCGTGAAAAAAGAACAATGAAGGAAGCATTCAAACATATCGGACATTCTCATGACTAACCAGCTGTTTCATTTGCTGCAAATTTGTGATTCGAATTTTCCTTCTGGTGCGTTTTCACATTCATTTGGTCTTGAAACGTATATACAAGAAGAAAAAGTGATAGATAAAGAAACCTTTTTATTTGCCCTTAAACAATTTATACATTCACAATTTGTGTATACAGACGGCTTAGCATGCAGATTCACCTATGAAACTATTCAAGAAGGTCAATTAGAAAAAGTATGGCAAATCGATCGAGAATTATATGCCCTTTCTAATGCAAGAGAAACACGAGAAGGTAACAAACGGATTGGACGTCAGCTAGTAAAAATAATGAATGAATTATATCGTAATGAACATCTAAAAAATTATGAAGCAAGAATAAAAGCAAAACAAAGCCATGGACATAGTTCACTTGTTTTTGCGATCGTATGCTTAGGGCTGAAAATTGATGTAACAACAACTCTATCAAGCTACCTATTTTCTACTACCTCTTCGCTCATTCAAAACGGGGTAAGGGGTATACCTTTAGGTCAAACAGATGGGCAAAAACTACTACATGAGATCCAGCCATTTCTCGATTTAACAGTTGAAAAGATCCTGAATCTATCTGAGGATGATTTTGGAGCAGGAGCACCAGGATTAGAAATCGCCCAAATGATTCATGAACAGCTATCAGTACGCTTGTTCATGTCTTAAAAAGCTTAGTAATCTACGAGTGTATAAAAATAGAAAGGGTGAGTTAAATGGGAGAGCCTATACGCATTGGAGTTGGTGGTCCTGTTGGGGCTGGGAAAACACTTTTAGTCGATAAATTAACACGTGAACTAAATATTGACTATGAGCTTGCTGTCATAACGAACGATATATATACGAAGGAAGATGCTCAATTTTTAATCAAAAACGGAGCATTGCCCGAGGATCGGATTATCGGAGTTGAAACTGGAGGATGTCCACACACAGCGATTCGTGAGGACGCGTCAATGAATTTTGCAGCAATTGAAGAATTGAATGATCGACATCCGAATCTTGATTTAATCTTTGTTGAAAGTGGTGGTGATAATCTTGCAGCAACGTTTAGTCCCGAACTTGTTGACTTTTCAATCTATATTATTGATGTAGCACAAGGAGAAAAAATCCCAAGAAAGGGTGGTCAGGGAATGATCAAATCAGACTTATTTATCATTAATAAGATTGATTTAGCACCATATGTAGGTGCAGACCTTGAAGTGATGAGAAAAGATACCCTGGCATCACGTGGTGATCGACCATTTATCTTCACAAATCTTAAGGATGGTACAGGTGTTTCTAATGTAATTGATTGGATTAAAAAGGAAGCTTTCTTGGTAGGACTCGAAGCATGACATATACAGGCTACCTTGAGCTAGAGGTAGGAAAAAAACATGATCGGTCTGTTATTACGAATAGTTACTTTGATGGGGTATTCAAGATAACTAGACCTACATATTCGCCTGGAGGTTTACCATTACTTACTCTCATTCATGTTGGCGGTGGCTATGTTGATGGAGATTCATACAAAACTAAGGTTTTAGTTAATGAATCATCACGATTAGCCCTTACTACACAAGCATCCACAAAAGTATATAAATCACCTCGTTTTGGTGTTAGTCAAACGATGGATTTTTACTTAAAGAACAATAGTGAATTGTACGTTAAACAGGATTCATTAATCCCTTATAAAGATGCAATTTTCACTCAATATATAAATGTATACATGAGTTCGTCTGCAGTTTTTTATTATACTGATATTATCACACCAGGTTGGTCGGAGGATGGGAAGTCATTTCAATATACTAAGGTTGCATCGAAACTGAAAATCTTTATGGATGGAGAGTTAGCGGTTTTTGATCACCAGCTACTACAACCGTGTGGACAATTTGAAAAAATAATGTATTTAGAAGGCTATTCACATATTGGCTCAATGTTTTTTATTCACAAACATATGAATCAGAGCCATATTGAAGAGTTAAGAGAACAACTAGGAAGTTATTCAAAACATATTCGTGTTGGAATCAGCTGTCTTCCTGTTAATGGAATGGTTGTCCGCCTACTTGCTCATAGTACACCTGTTATTGAATCGATATTTTCCAAGTGTGAAGAGTTTATTAGAAAACATTTATATAATGATGAAAAAATAGAGTGGAGAAAAGGTTAAAAGCTCTGCAAAATTCAATAGTAGAAAAAATGAATAGTAATTGTAGCTAACCTATTTTTTTTCGATTGGTGGAATAGAACAAATAGAAGAGATTGGGGGGAAAATAATGGACGTAAATTTATTAACGATACTAGCTATTGGTTTTGCTTTAGGTATCAAACATTCAATTGAGCCTGATCATATAATTGCAGTTTCAACAATGGCAAGTAAAACGAAAAAACTGTGGAATACTTCCCTAACCGGTGTATTCTGGGGTATTGGACATACAGCTACTTTATTTATAGCTGGTATTCTGCTAATAGGATTTAAAGTTAATCTTACTGAGAAGTGGGCATTAACCCTTGAGATGCTTGTTGGATTTATGCTTGTTTATTTGGGAATTAAAGCAATCCTATCAAGAACAATAACAATTCATGAACATCGTTCTGCAAAACAAACCTATATAAAATCAGCGTTCATAGGTTTTATACATGGATTGGCAGGAAGCTCTGCAATGGTGCTACTTACATTGAATACAATAGATACTCTTTGGCAAGGAGCTGTTTATATTATCATTTTTGGTCTAGGAACATGTATCGGAATGCTCTTATTTACAAGTTTGTTGGGGATTCCATTTAGCGCAACAAAAAGTCGCCATTCAATACATAAAACTTTAACACAACTGACAGGTGGAATCAGTGCAGTATTTGGGCTTTATTATGTGTACAATCTTGGAATTAATGAGGGATTATTTGCTTTATGGTTTTTATAGATCGAAGAAAATACTCTCAAATGTTCATTTAAATAGTACGAAGTATACGCTATGCTCCCCTGTTGATTGAAACAGGGGATTTTTCACTTTCTATTATTATCTTAAATTAGTTTACTTTGGGTTGGACTGGCCACTTTTTGTTTAATGCATTTATAAAGGTCTTAACATTCTTTTTATCTTGCATAATGGGAGAATAAATAAACGAGAGCATCCTGTAAAAAGGCTGGTTTTTCAATTGTATGATCGATAGATTCCTATGCTGTACGTCTCTTTCAATAACACTTCGAGATAGAAGAGACAGTCCCTCCCCATTTATAAGCGTCTCTTTAATTCCTTGATTACTGCTTATAGTAAGTAGCGAGTTAACCTTCAATCCATTTGAACGAATGACATGATCAAGGTATTCTCGCGTCCCTGATCCAACTTCTCTGGTTACCCATGCTTGATTCTGTAAGTCAGCAACTGTAACTTCTTCTATAGAAGCGAGTTTATGATTGAATGAAGAAACAATAAATAATTCATCTTCCATAAAAGCGTGAACCGATAGTTCCTTTTCATTTGTTTGACCTTCGATTAATCCTATATCAACTTGATACAACCGGACTGATTGAACAATTTCTTCCGTATTTCCAATTACAACTTGAAGTTTAAGTTCTGGATATTCCTTTTGGAGATCTAAAAGTAAAGAAGGCAATATATACTCGCCAATAGTAAAACTTGCGCCTATCTTTAATTCTCCTTTTATGGAGTTATGATGTTCTAGAATATCTTGTTTAGTCTGTTCGTAAATCGTAATCATTTTCTTTGCACGGTCGTATAAAATCTCGCCTGTTGGGGTGATTTTTAAGGTTTTTGGAGAACGCAGAAATAATTTAGTGTTAAATTCTCTTTCTAGATTTTTTATATGTAAACTTACACTTGGTTGTGACATGAGAAGTATTTCGGCTGTCTTTGTGAAATTTTTCACTTCTACTAAGGTAACAAATGTTTTTAGTATGTCGTAGTACAAAAGAAGCCCACCCCACTATTAGTATTATTAATAGATGTTATTATTTATATTTATTTTACTAATGTCGAATCTTCCGGTAAAGTTAAATTAGAAACTTTTTTTAGAGGGTTTGTTTATGCATGATTAGACAATCGAAAAGTACTAGAAATGCCCACTCCCTTTAATAAAAGAGGTTGGATTACTATCGATTTTAACCGAAGTCTTTATTAAATAGTACTAAAATGACGTTATGTTATGTTTTTATTCCTTTGTGAGGTGGATATTGTGCAATTACAGGTAATGAATAGTCCTTTTAATCAGGAGCAGGCAGAGCTTCTTAACCGCCTTCTGCCAACCTTGACAGAGTCGCAAAAACTCTGGTTGAGTGGTTATTTGGTCGCGTCCCAATCAGCATTTGCAGGAACATCGGAAGCGCTGCCGCCGGAGCTACCTGCTCAAGGTCAGACAGTCTCAAAAGAATTGACCATTCTTTTCGGTTCACAGACAGGTAATGCACAGGGACTTGCGAAGAATGCAGCCAAAAAGCTTGAGGGTCGAGGCTTTCAAACAACCGTTTCGTCTATGAGCGATTTTAAGCCGAACAATTTAAAGAAAGTTCAGAACCTACTTATTATTGTGAGCACACACGGTGAAGGCGACCCACCGGATAACGCATTGTCGTTCCATGAGTTTCTTCATGGCAGACGGGGACCAAAATTAGACGATCTTCGCTTTTCTGTTCTATCGCTTGGAGACAGCTCGTATGAGTTTTTCTGTCAAACAGGTAAAGAGTTTGATCAACGTCTAGAAGAACTCGGTGGCACACGACTTTCTGCTCGAGTTGACTGTGATCTTGATTATGATGAGCCTGCTGACGAGTGGCTTGAAGGAGTCATTAGTAGCTTTAGTGAAGTGCAGGGTGAAAGTGCTGCACCTAATTCAACAGTAGCAACGCAAGTAAGTGAATCAGTCTATTCTAGAACCAATCCTTTTAAAGCAGAAGTGCTTGAAAATTTAAATTTGAATGGCCGTGGCTCAAATAAAGAAACGCGACATCTCGAATTATCGCTTGAAGGTTCTGGCCTCACTTTTGAACCTGGAGACAGCCTTGGTGTTTATCCGGAAAACGATTCAGCTTTAGTAGACATGCTACTTGAGGAAATGAAATGGGATCCAGAAGAAATTGTCAAGGTCAATAAACAGGGAGATGTACGTTCACTTAAGGAAGCACTCATGTTTCACTTTGAAATCACCGTTTTAACAAAACCGCTTCTTGAGCAGGCGGCACAGCTTTTTGCGAATGTGGAGTTACGAGAACTCTTATCACCAGGTAATGAAGAAAAATTAAAAACGTATCTAGAAGGTCGAGATTTGCTTGACTTGGTTCGCGACTTTAATCTTTTGGGAGTGTCAGTAGAGGAGTTTATCTCGATTCTGCGAAAAATGCCAGCACGTCTTTATTCGATTGCAAGCAGCTTATCCGCGAATCCAGATGAAGTACATTTAACAATCGGCGCTGTTCGGTACGATTCACACGGTCGCGAGCGAAATGGCGTATGTTCGATTTTATGTGCGGAACGCCTTCACCCAGGAGACACGTTACCGGTTTATATTCAGCATAACGAAAACTTTAAGCTACCAACTAAGCCAGATACGCCAATTATCATGATAGGACCGGGTACAGGAGTAGCTCCATTCCGCTCATTTATGCAAGAGCGTGAAGAAACCGGTGCGGAAGGAAAATCATGGATGTTTTTTGGTGACCAGCATTTCGTAACGGATTTCCTTTATCAAACGGAATGGCAGAAGTGGATCAAAGACGGTGTTCTGACGAAAATGGATGTTGCGTTTTCTCGTGACACAGAGGAAAAAGTATATGTCCAGCACCGTATGCTCCAACATAGCAAAGAATTGTTCGAGTGGCTTAAAGTCGGTGCTTCCGTTTACATTTGCGGAGATGAGAAAAACATGGCACATGACGTTCATAATACACTTCTCGATATTATTGAAAAAGAGGGCGGGATGAGCCGTGAAAAAGCGGAAGCCTATCTTGCTGACATGCAACAACAAAAACGTTATCAACGTGATGTATATTGATATTGGAATGAAAGGAGCTTTTCAACATGGTGAACCAAATTTTAAAAGCGCCGGAAGGCAAGCCGAGCGATGTTGAGCGCATTAAAAAAGAAAGCGACTATTTGCGCGGTACACTGAAAGAATCAATGCTAGAGCCGATCAGCGCAGGAATTTCTGATGATGACAACCGCCTGATGAAACACCACGGTAGCTACTTACAAGATGACCGTGATCTTCGCAATGAGCGCCAAAAGCAAAAACTTGAACCTGCCTATCAGTTCATGTTGCGCGTTCGACTAGCGGGTGGTGTGGCAACACCTGAACAATGGCTTGCAATGGATGATCTTTCTCAAAAGTATGGAAACGGCACTTTGAAATTGACTACACGTCAGACGTTTCAAATGCATGGTATTTTAAAATGGCATATGAAAAAAACGATTCAAGGAATCCATGCATCCCTAATGGATACGATTGCGGCCTGCGGAGATGTGAATCGTAACGTGATGTGTAATCCGAATCCATACCAATCTGACATTCATTTAGAAGTATATGAGTGGGCTAAAAAATTGAGTAATGATTTATTGCCTCGTACAAGGGCCTATCATGAGATTTGGCTCGACGAAGAAAAAGTAGCGGGTACTCCGGAAACGGAAGCAGTAGAACCAATGTACGGACCGCTTTATTTGCCACGTAAGTTTAAAATTGGTATCGCTGTACCACCATCAAATGATATAGATGTGTATTCGCAGGATCTTGGATTAATTGCCATTATCGAAGATGAAAAGCTGATAGGATTTAACGTGGCAATTGGAGGCGGAATGGGTATGTCTCATGGTGACAAAGAAACCTATCCGCAGCTTGCAAAAGTCATCGGTTTCTGTAAGCCAGAACAAATTTATGATGTTGCAGAAAAAATTATTACGATACAGCGCGACTACGGAAATCGTTCTGAACGTAAAAATGCTCGCTTCAAATACACAGTTGACCGACTTGGACTTGAAACGATCAAGAATGAACTTGAAACCCGACTTGGCTGGAACTTAGATGAAGAGAAGCCATTTCATTTCGACCATAACGGTGACCGCTACGGATGGGAAAAGGGCGTCAAAGGAAAATGGAATTTCACGCTGTTCGTTGAAGGCGGACGTATTACAGATCTTGAAGATTACAAGCTAATGACTGGCTTACGCGAGATTGCAAAGAACCATACTGGTGATTTCCGTTTGACAGCAAACCAGAACTTGATTATTGCGAATGTAACAAGTCAGAAAAAGAAACAAATCAGCGAATTAATAGAACAATACAAATTAACTGATGGAAATCATTATTCTGCCCTTCGTCGTAGCTCAATGGCGTGCGTATCTCTTCCAACATGTGGCTTAGCAATGGCAGAAGCTGAACGCTACTTACCGGTTTTAATTGATAAAATCGATCGCATTATTGATGAAAACGGACTTCGTAACGAAGAAATTACGATTCGTATGACTGGCTGTCCGAATGGCTGTGCACGCCATGCGCTTGGTGAAATTGGCTTTATCGGTAAAGCCCCTGGGAAATACAATATGTATCTCGGTGCAGCCTTTGACGGAAGCCGTTTAAGTAAAATGTACCGTGAAAACATTGGTGAAGAAGAAATTTTAAGAGAACTGACTGTGCTTTTTTCACGCTATGCAAAAGAACGTCAAACAGCAGAAAAGTTCGGTGACTTTGTTGTCCGTATTGGTACTGTAGAAGCTACGACAGACGGAACGAATTTTCATAATTGATCAAAGCAAAAGAGACAGGGACGCGTTCCTGTCTCTTTAATTTTCTCTTCCGTTTTGAATTTGTTGTAGAAATATTGATGTAGCAACGCTTCGTCTTTAACGAACGGGTTCATTGTCATTATTATGAAAAAATTTCGACATGATGATTAAAATGAATCCGGGAGCATAAAAAATGCTACTTGAGGAGATACAAATAATGAGGTGATAAATATGGATCGTTTCCAACAAGCGTATGATCAATATAAAAATCAAACAAATGTAGACGAAGTGAATGAAAAAAGCCTAAACAACATTGATTCAAATCAAGAAAAAATAGTTGCTGTCCGAAAAAATGAAGATGGCGATTTAATTGCCTTTAAAACAGAATCAGGACAAGAATTAGACTATTTAGAAGCACTAACCCAAGCGAAATCAGGAAAACTAGCGCATGTAGATGTCTTTCATAAATATGGACGTGACATGTTGCGCAGCGAACCTGACGGAATTAGCGAAAACAACTTAAATGAGTTACCAGAGTTCTAAGATAGGAGCCTTAGTTAGAGCATACTTTAAGATGATCATTAACAACATCTTCTACTTAGATTTTCTTCTTTACTCTTAATAATTCAACAAACAGTCGGTTTCTCTCGTTTTTAAAGTATAATAAACATATTCCGATTTTTGCATATGAAATTTCTCCCTAGAAAATTCTATATTTAAATTTGATAATACAAAAAAAACGAGGTTAATACATGAATAAACGAAATTTTGAGGATTATGATTTAAGCGAGGAAATAAGAAGAGCACTTGCTGTGTTAAAATACGAAATCCCCACAGAGGTTCAAAGTGAAGTAATACCAAGAGCGATGGAAAATCAGGATCTTGTCGTAAAATCTCAAACAGGTAGTGGCAAGACAGCGTCCTTTGGAATACCTATTTGCGAAATGCTTGTGTGGGAGGAAAAAAGCCACAAGCATTAATTCTTACACCAACTCGTGAGCTTGCTGTTCAAGTTCGCGAAGATATAACGAATATTGGAAGGTTTAAACGGATTAAAGCTATGGCCGTTTATGGAAAAGAACCTTTTGCGAAACAAAAAGAAGAATTGAAACAAAAAACTCATGTAGTTGTTGGTACACCAGGGCGTGTCATGGACCATATCGATAGAGGAACCCTTGCTCTAGACCAAGTTAAGTACCTTATAATAGATGAAGCTGATGAAATGCTCAAAAGAGGGTTTATCGACGAGGTAGAAAAGATTCTAGAAGAACTCCCTGAAAACAGAGTAACAATGGTATTCTCAGCTACCTTGCCTAAAGATGTTGAAAATCTCTGTCATAAATATATGGAAAAGCCTCTTAATATCGCGATTGCTACTACCGGAATCACGACGGATACAATTGAACATATTTTAATTGAAGCAAAAGAAAATGAAAAGATATCTCTGCTTAAAGACGTAACGGTCGTTGAAAACCCAGGAAGCTGCATCATTTTTTGCAGAACTAAGGAACACGTCGATACTGTGTTTACCGAATTGGAAGAATCCAATTATTCTTGTGAAAAGCTCCATGGAGGATTAGAACAAGAAGATCGGTTTGCAGTTATGGAAGGCTTCAAAATGGGGAATTTCCGTTATCTTGTAGCAACTGATGTAGCTGCGAGAGGAATTGATATTGATAATGTGACACTTGTCATTAATTATGATGTTCCAATGGAAAAAGAGGGCTATGTTCACCGAACAGGAAGAACAGGACGTGCCGGGAACAAAGGAAAAGCGATTACGCTTGCGACACCTTATGAAGGGAAATTCATAAAAGCAATTGAAAGATACATTGGCTTTGAAATACCTACTAAGGAAGCTCCTAGACCCCAGGAAGTTGCTGCAGGAATAGCGTCTTTTGAAGAAAAAATCGGTGGCCGCCGAGTCGTTAAAAATAATAAAACTGCACGAATAAACAAAGATATCATGAAACTTCATTTCAGCGGCGGAAAAAAGAAGAAGATTCGTGCTGTAGATTTTGTTGGAACAATTTCGAACATTCCTGGAGTGTCAGCAGATGATATTGGAATTATAACCATTCAGGATCATTTATCATATGTTGATATTCTTAATGGAAAAGGCTCGTTAGTCTTACAGGCCATGGAAAAAACAACAATTAAAGGCAAGAAGTTGAAAGTTAGCACGGCAATTAAGTAATTAAATCTTCAGGAAAGGACGATTATGTCAACCATAATCGTCCTTTATTATTTTCTAAGTTAACCTCTTGAAATGGTAATTAATTTCTGTAGAGGTAGAGATGCAAATCCTTTGTGAGTTATCTTTTTCATTCATTTAATAAATCAAGACCAACAATAACTTATAACCTAGTTTTTTATTTAAAATCGTTGACGAAAAAAGGTCTGACCTTTACAATAAATCAAAATGAATAGGTATATTTTTGGTAATAGGGTCCAAGAGTCTCAACCAAACTACCGCAAATAGTTGGACTACGAAAGTTGAACAGAAAATTCTTTTATTCTCTACTTATGTTCTTCTCTTTTTAGTCTAACTTCTTCTTTATATAAGAAAAAGGGAGGAAGAAACATGTCCAAAATAAACTTCTCCAAACAAATCGATGCTGCCAGCAAGAAAAAAGCAGCTGATATCGTAATTAAAAATGGAAAAATCATTGATGTTTTTAACCTCGAAGTTTTCGATGGTGATGTTGCCATTTCCGACGGAATGATTGTTGGAATTGGTGATTATATCGGAGACGTAACCATTGATGCACAAGGACGATATATCTCCCCGTCATTCATCGACAGTCATGTTCATATTGAATCGTCCATGGTGACCCCAAGAGAATTTTCAAAACTTGTTATCCCTCATGGTGTGACAACCGTCATCACAGATCCTCATGAAATTGCCAATGTCGCGGGTGCGAGAGGAATTCAATTCATGCTTGATGATTCACAAGGTATCGCCCTAGATGTTATGGTGATGCTTCCTTCAAGCGTACCGGCCACATCTTTCGAGAACGCTGGAGCTATTCTACATGCCGAAGACTTAAACCCATTTTATCAACATCCTAGAGTCATAGGTTTAGCTGAAGTTATGGACTTTCCTTCTGTTAAAGATTGTTCGCCTCAAATGCTCGATAAACTAAACGATGCAACCTCCATTGGAGCTGTTATAGATGGTCATGCAGCAGGTTTAGATGAAATAGGTCTTAATATATACCGAACCGCAGGAATTTTAACCGATCATGAATGCACGACTGTAAAGGATGCTTTAGATCGGTTGAGAAGAGGAATGTATGTATTAATTCGTGAAGGCTCTGTAGCTAAAGATTTAAAATCATTGATTTCAATAGTAAATGAACGAAATGCCCGCCGTTGTTTGTTTTGTACTGACGACAAACATTTAGATGATTTACTTACAGAAGGCTCCGTTGATCATAATATACGTCTTGCCATCCAAGAAGGATTGGATCCGTTACAAGCCATTCAAATGGCTTCGCTGAACGCTGCAGAATGTTATGGTTTAAAAGGAAAAGGAGCAATTGCCCCGGGTTACAAAGCAGATTTCCTATTGTTAGATGACCTTGAAACAATTGGTATCTATCAAGTATACAAAGAAGGTAAATTAGTAGCAGAGCAAGGAGTATGTGTAAATTTGTTTTCTACACATAAAACTAATGCAGATGAATTAACAGGCTCTGTTCATATTCCAACCCTCACTTATAAGGATTTACAAATACCGTTGCAAAATCATCTGGCCAATGTGATTGAAATTATTCCAAACAGCCTGATCACAAACCACCTTATTGAACCAGTTAATGTTCTCCAGCAAGTATTTGTTCCTTCAATTGAAAACGATCAATTAAAATTAGCCGTAATCGAACGACATCATTTGATTGGGAATATCGGTCTTGGAATCGTAAAGGGATTTAGTCTAGATTCTGGGGCAATCGCCACGACTATTGCACATAATTCGCATAATATTGTCGTAGTGGGGACGAATGACGAGGATATGTTACATGCAGTAGAGGAATTAAAACAACTGCAAGGTGGGATCACAATCGTGAAAAACAAAGAGACGATCGCTTCACTTTCCCTGCCTATTGGAGGGCTTATGACAGATAAACCGTTTAAACAAGTGAATGAATCGATTCAAAAACTTGATTATGCCTTAACACAAATTGGAGCTTCAAATAAATTTAATCCATTGCTTACTCTTTCATTTTTAAGCTTGCCCGTCATTCCGGAGTTAAAGCTTACAGATAAGGGCCTATTTAACGTTAAAACGTTTGAACATATATCAGTTCAATCATAACTTAATTTTTAAAAAAATTTGGATAAAGTCAAAATTCACGCTTTTATTTATTGTTAAGCTATGATCAGGCGCTTTCCTTTCAAAGGAATAGCGCCTATTATTTTTAAATGAAGTATTAAAACATAGGGGTCAGTTAACGACTTTTCTATTAGATGGATTATCATAAAAAGGAGATTAACTTAAATACTTACTTTTATAACTAAAATGGAGGATGGAAAAGTGAAATTCAAGAAATTATTAAAGAGGACCGCATTCGTTATGCTCTTATTGTCTTTCTTTATTTATTTAAATAATAGTTCTTTCTTTACAAAAGAGCGAAGTGTAAATCCTTTTTTACTTGCACATCGTGGACTTGGACAAACATTTAGTATGGAAGGTATAACAGGGGATACCTGTACAGCCGAGCGTATATTTGAGCCTGAACATCCTTATTTAGAAAACACCATTCCTTCGATAGAAGCAGCTTTTGAGGCTGGAGCAGACATGGTAGAATTCGATATTAGACCAACAAAAGATGGCCAGTTTGCTGTGTTTCATGACTGGACGCTAGATTGTCGTACAAATGTTACTGGAGAGCCCAAAGAATATACAATGGAACAATTAAAGCAGGTTGATATTGGGTATAGTTATACAGCAGATAATGGGAAAACCTACCCATTCCGTGGTAAAGGAATTGGCTTAATGCCGTCATTGGAAGAAGTTCTTTCACGTTTTCCAGAACAATCGTTTTTAATTCATATTAAAAGCAATGATCCCGAAGAAGGGGTACTGCTTTCTCAATATCTTTCTAAACTTGCTGAAAATCAACGAAGTAAAATCGCGGTTTATGGAGGAAATGAGCCCATTGATACTATAAAGGAAAGTCTTCCAGACACCAGGGTAATGTCAATGTCTACGATGAAAAGCTGTCTAATTCCTTATATCACTGTAGGGTGGTCAGGATACACTCCATCAACTTGTAGGAAAACACAAGTGCACATTCCAGAAAAAGTTGCGCCTTGGTTATGGGGGTGGCCAAATAAATTCTTAAACCGTATGGAAGCAGTAGACACTCGAGTTATTGTCGTAGCTGGTGATGGATCTTGGTCAGAGGGTTTTGATAAAGTAGAGGATCTTAAACAACTACCTACAAATTATTCTGGAGGGATATGGACAAACAGAATTGATAGAATTGCTCCCGTATATCATGGTAACCATGATAAATAATCGTGTATAAGTGTCCTAGCTAATTATACATGTCATTATTTATAATCACTGTTTATTATGCAGTCGAAAATAAAAAAATATAGATTGTTGTTTCGGCCAGGGACAACGCTTCTTTTCCAAGGAATAGTGGATGGTATTAGGGATAAGAATGTTGGACCAGGCGAATTAATAGATAATCGTTGGCCTTCTCATTTACTTATTAGAACGTAATGATTATTACTGTTAAAAGAAGATGTTAGTTTTATACCCTATGGTCAATTTGCGTATCTAATTTCAGACAATTATTATTCAACAAACAGGCTATTTTTCATTTGTATGAAAAATAGCCTGTTTTATATTATAAAGACATTTTCATCCTCTTCTAAAGAAGGAATGTAATATAAATTTAACACTAGAGTATCTGTAGGCTCTCTTTTCAGATGCTACTGTAATTCTTCTTATTAAATGTTTCCACCTCGTGCACACAATCTCTTTTTCTAAGATTAGTAGTTTACTTTACCTCTTGAATTTTCCCATGTTCTAAAAGGTAAATCACTTTGATCTGGAATTATTTGTTGCATCTTAAGTTTACGTTGTTCAATTGGAAGTGAAAGCTGTTCATAAATAAACTGATCGTCAAAACCTATTTTCGCTGCCTCGTCCTTCGTACATGCATAATAAACAGCTCTTGGTCTCGCCCAATAGATTGCCCCGATACACATTGGACAAGGCTCACAGCTAGTATAGATATCACAATCTAAAAGCTGAAAGCTATTTATATAGTGGCAAGCGGCTCTAATGGCCTGCATCTCAGCGTGTGCCGTTGGATCGTTTGTTGCTGTAACTTCATTTCGGCCGATCCCAATTATTTTCCCGTCCTTAACGACAATTGCCCCGAAAGGTCCACCGTGGTTGGACAAAACATTTTCCGAAGCCACATTAATTGCATTTTTCATAAAGTCAATATTCGACATATTAGCTCTCCTTTTAGGAATCATTTAGTGTATTTATATAAATTAATTACCCTAACCCACAAATATGACAGAAACTATCACATTTTATGATGTGAGCCTATATTCAAGAATGGAATTTTATCCTGAGTATGTTGCATATATTATTCTATACCCATGCGAATCACGGCTTTATTATTGTTAGATTATCTAACGGATATTTTTAAAATAAACCTCTGATTCATATTTATCTTCACTCAATTCATGTAATTCGGGTGGAGACAAATACAATTCTGACACCTTCTCTAAGTATTTAAGATGCCTCAATTTTCCTGTTAGGTTATATCACACAAATGTAGATACTAATTTATCTATCAGATATTATAATTGAAAATTGTATATTTAAGGAATATCCGAAAATTTCCAACCCTGTCCTATGAATTATTTATCCATAAAAACAGAAAATAGTCTCTAGTTTTTTGATAGTCCATTCAAATTCAGAAGAAAAGGTGGCCTTAAATGGACGGTATTCACGAAATACTTAAAGAGATTCATACTTCTCCATCTGAAGAAGATGTTATTGCAACGATTATTCGTGTTGAGGGTTCAGCTTACCGAAAAGAGGGCACATCTTTACTGTTTAGGAGAGATGGCACAAAAGTTGGCATGTTAAGCGCTGGTTGTCTTGAAACCGACCTTTATTGTAGAGTCCCTGAAATCATTGAGCAAAGGAAAACCCGTACAATCGTTTATGACTTGAAGGCAGAAGATGATTTATCGTGGGGGCAAGGGGCAGGGTGTAACGGGGTCATCAGTGTGCTTCTTGAACCTGTAGATGCTTTTCTTCGCGAACATCTTTGTAAATTGAAGTTTCATCTTGATCGTGGCAATCGGGTTACGATTATTAAAAAACTAGCAGATGATTATTCTGTTTCTGACTATTTATATATAGCCGATAATCATGATCTCTTTGGGAAATGGCACGGTGGTGTCCCAGTTTTTATGAAAGAGCTAATTAGCGAAGTGCATAAAACTTATCCAAAAAGCGGGATAATCTATTGCTCGGAATTATCAGCTAATTTATATATTCATTCCTTTGAACCTAAACCGCGTCTAATGGTTTTTGGAGCAGGTATGGACGCAGTTCCATTAGTAAAACTTGCATCTATTACTGGATTTTACGTTATTGTCTCGGATTGGCGTTCAAGCTTGTGTAATGAGGAATATTTTCCAAATGCTGACCAACACATTGTTGGCTTTCCTGAGGAAACTGTTAAAAAAATTAATTTTACCAAATCTGATTCAGTACTAATTCTAACTCACCATTTTCAAAGAGATAAAGAACTGCTTCATCATTTGAGAAACCGTGAATTAATGTATTTAGGAGTTCTTGGTTCAAAGACCCGAACTGAGCGACTCCTCGGTGGAAAAGAGATTCCTCCAGAGATAAATAGCCCCGTAGGCCTGCCTATCATGGCGGATGGACCAGAAGAAATTGCAGTTAGCATTGTTGCTGAATTAATTCAAAGGCAGAGGGAAAAAAGGAGCGAAGAGGTGATTTCACTATGAAAGGGAACGGGATCATCGCTATCTATCTTGCGGCTGGTAGGAGCATGCGGATGGGAGTAGATAAACTTTCACTTCCTCTTGGCACACACACGATTGGCAATTCTGCTTTAGAGGAAGCGCTAAAGTCTTCTGTTCATTACATTATCGTGGTGACTAGGACAGAAGACTCTCTCGACTGGATTGATTCTAATTTATCTCGAATTCCTATCAAAAATAAGTGGTCACATATTACATGCAGTGACGCAAATAAAGGGCAAGCACATTCATTACAATGCGGATTGCGTGCAGCGATGAGAATGAAACCAAAGGGAATTATGATACTCCTTGGTGATCAACCATTTCTTTCAATAGAGATTATCAATGAATTGGTTTTAAAATATGTAGAGCTCAATTATGAAAAAAAGGATTTTCCATTTATCGCTGCCGGTTTTCAGGGCATACCAAGACCACCGATTATTTTTTCACCAAAATCTTTTCCAGAATTGTTGAAATTAAAAGGGGATGAAGGAGCACGACAGCTTTTTCAAAGACAAAAATTAGAAGATGGATTATTAATTGAATACTCGAATGTTCGGGACTTTTTAGATATAGATACAATGAAAGATTATGAAGGGTTGAAAGGAGCTGTCACGAGTCATGATTAGTCCGGGGGGGAGCATACAAAACTCTCCAATTGTTTGGGTGCCAGATAAGTTAGGAGATGCTTGGCAAATAAAACAACAATTTGGTCTAGAGGGGATTTATATCGCTGGGGGCACTTTGTTACAAACTCAATGGGCAAAAGGGACAGATCCTCCTTCTAATTTAATAAGCTTAGAACGTATAAAGGAAATGCAGGGATGGGGGAAGGAACTTGTCAACGGGGAAACCTATACACGAATAGGGGCTTTGATGACTTTAGATTTTTGTCGACACGATCCTACACTTTTAAAAGAAATCCCACTTTTAGGAGAGGCTGTTAGAATGATTGCAGCACCAGCTATTCGCAACAAAGCAACGATTGGTGGAAATATTGCATATGGATTTGGAGATGCAATTCCTTTATTTTTAGCTATGGATGCCATTCTTTCCTTGTTTGATGGAAAGGAAATTCATCTTAAATCATTATGGGATTATGTAAACGAAAGGGAATCCTTATCAAATTCTATTCTCATCTGTGTTTACATACCTGACAAGATAGCTTCAGCTAAAGAAATCAATTTTTATAAAAAGGTTGGACATCGAGAGGCGCTTTCTCCGAGTGTTGTGTCTGTTTCTGGTTGTTGTCAATTTAATGAAAAGAACGAGGTTGAGCACATCCGATTGGCAGTTAGTGGAAGTTTGACTCCGCCTCAAAGGTTAGTTAGATGTGAACAATTAATCAAAGGATCACCCCTATCAAATGATCTGTTAAAAAAATTGGTTCAGACGATAAAAGAAGAATTCATTCCTAGTACAGATGATTTTTCATCTGCTGATTATAAAGAAGTGGTGGCAGCAAATCTTATTGTTTCTGAGATAGCTAGATTAGCCGGATAGAAGGGTGAATATTATGACAATACAGTCTGGATTTTCTGAAATGAAAAGAAAGGTACGTCCTGATGGTCCTAAGAAAGTGACCGGCAAATTGAAATACCTCACTGATTTAAATTTTCCGAAGATGTTATATGGCAAAATTTTAAGAAGCATTGAGCCACATGCGGAAATCTTATCGATCTCAACCGAACGTGCAAAGCAACTTCAAGGTGTAAGGGCTGTGGTTACTTATCAGCATGTTCCTGGCTTAAATGGTTATGGGCTAATCTTTCCAGACCAACCCGTTTTGTGTGAAAATCGTGTCCGATGTGTAGGTGATGCAATTGCCGCTGTTGCCGCAGACACAGAAGAAATTGCAGAACAGGCCTTACATTTAATAAAGGTAGCTTACAAGCAACTCCCAGTGGTGGACAGCCCTGAGGATGCGCTTCATCCTGATGCACCTCTTCTTCACCCAGGAGGGAATATTCTTCATCGTGCTAATTACGAAAAGGGAGATGTGGAAAAAGGCTTTCAAGAATGCTCAGTAGTGGTCGAAGAAACGTATGAGCTACCAAGACAAATGCATGGTTATATGGAAACAGAAGGTGGCGTAATTGTCCCTGAACCTGACGGGAAATTAACCGTTTATGTAGGGTCTCAGCATGGTTTCAAAGACCGTTTTCAACTAGCAAGAATTCTCGATAAGCCAGAGTCGGATATCCGTATCGTTTCAAGTCCAATCGGAGGATCCTTTGGGGGAAAGGATGAATTAAATATCCAACCATATGGGGCAATGCTAGCACTTGCAACAAACTGTCCAGTGAAAATTCACCAAACTAGACAGGAGTCAGTAAGAGCGGGATTAAAACGTCATCCCATGAAAATCACGATGAAAACCGGTGTTAACAATAAAGGGAATATTCTCGCCCATAAGGTCTCAATTATTGCGGATACAGGAGCATATGCCACTTTAGGGCCAGCTGTCTTAGATTTTGCAGTCGAGCATGCACCCGGTCCATACATCATATCTAATATTGATATCGAGGGGTTGTCAGTTTTCACAAATAATGGCGTAGCTGGTGAATTCAGAGGATTTGGTGGAAATCAGGTAACGTTTGCACTTGAGGGACAAATCGATCGTCTAGCGGAAAAACTTCAAATGGACCCATTGGAATTCCGTCAAAAAAATGTAAGGCAAGCAAAGGATCTCGGACCATTAGGACAGCGGATTGCACCAACAAATAGCGCGTATGATGTACTTGAAGTTGTCAAAGGATCACTTTCAAATAAAGTGAAGAAGTGGAAGGAGGATAAAGAAACAAGTGAGAAATGGAAAGCAACAGGTACAGGGGTTGCCCTAACCATGCATGGAGGTGGACTTGGTGTCGGTCGTATCGATCCTGCTGGTGGTCGCCTTTCGTTTACAAAAGAAGGAAAAGTAGAAGCCGCCTTTGGCTTTGAAGAATGCGGGCAAGGTCTTCTGTCTGTTATTGAAACATTAATAATAGAAGAATTTGATTGCATAGAAGAAGATATTAAGATAATCGTAGGCGATACGGCTTTGGTGCCTGTTTCCGGATCATCGACCGCATCTAGGGCAACAAGCATGGTTTGGCATGCCCTGCAAAAAATGAAGGATTCGTTCCGAAAGCAAATTCTACAACAAGCAGAACAAGTCACTGGTATTGATACTAACCAACTCCAAATGGGACCAATTGGGATATGGATAAGTGATCCAACGACAGATAAGAAACCTTGTATTACTTATACCGAGTTGGCACAGGAAATCAATCTACCCATTACAGTTCATACTGCCTTTGACTTTCCAACAAGTCCTGATCCAATTGAAGGAAGTCATTTTTTATACACTTTCGCTGCTGTTACTGCCCATGTAGAGGTGGACCTATTGACAGGTAAAGTCAGGGTATTGAACTTGGACCAAGTAGTTTCAGCTGGACCAGTTGTTAGCGCTATGGGGTATCAAGGACAAATTGAAGGAGGGGGAGTGATGGCCTTAGGCTACACCTTAATGGAGGAAGCAAAGATGGATAAAGGAATCTATCTTACTGACAACTTTGACACTTATTTGATTCCAACAATTTGTGATGTTCCATTCCAGATGAATGTGGAGGCTGTAGAAAAGCTTTTCGATGGGGACTCATTTGGACCTAGAGGAGTAGGAGAGATTGGAACTGTAGCTGTTTCTCCCGCTATCGTAAGGGCTATCTATGATGCGACAGGATGTTGGGTAAACAAATTACCTGTTTCTCCAGAATACCTACTAAAACATACCAGCTTGGGAGAGATAAGAACATGGATATGAACAAATTCGTCCACAATCCAGCTACATCGCCAATCACTTCTAAAAAAGAACTTTCAATTGAAGTGAATCGTGTAAATTATCACTTGCATGTTACACCAACTTCTCGACTTGTTGATATTTTACGAGAAGACTTGGGACTAACAGGTACTAAAATTTCTTGTGAGATCGGCCGCTGTGGTGCGTGTGCCATCCAGATGAATGACCAATTGGTTAATTCTTGTTTGGTTATGGCATATCAAGCAAACAATACTTCCATTTGTACCATAGAGGGAATAGCAGACGAAGATCTCCACCCGATTCAAAGAGCTTTTTTAGAAGAAGGCGGCTTCCAATGTGGATATTGTACACCAGGTATGATAATGGCAGTTAAATCATTGCTTGCTAAAAACTCAAATCCAACAGGGGAACAAATCGGGGAATCACTTTCTGGAAATCTCTGCCGCTGCACGGGTTATGGGGGAATTATTCGAGCAGTTCAAAGTGCCATCTTAACAATGAATAAAAAGGAGACTAAAAGAGACGTGGGCTTTTCAATTGAAAATGTAAATTCAATGAGTAAAGATATGTTCGTTAGTGAAGTGGGGTGGGTGTTTGAACACTCTCCATGGGTAGCAGAGAAAGCATGGGAAAGCGGGCCGTTTCAAACACGTGAAGAACTCTTAAAAACGATGATAAGGATTGTACAAAATGCAGAGGGATCATCACAGTTGGCACTGTTTCGCGCTCATCCTGATCTCGGAACAAAATTGAAAATGTCAGAGGTTTCTAAAAAGGAGCAAGGTGATATAGGTCTTGATTCCCTTTCACAGGAAGAGTTCACTCAGTTTGTTTCCCTTAATAAGAGTTATGTTGAAAAATTCGGGTTTCCTTTTATTATGGCAGTAAAAGGCCAAAGCAAAGAAGCGATTCTTTCTGCAATGGTCGAACGGCTTAAACTCTCCTATGAGGAAGAATGTGATACTGCTTTGAATGAAGTATATAAAATTGCGAGTTTCCGTTTAAACGATAGTATTCGGTAGAGGAGCTAAAGTATATGAAAAGAATGATGTCCTACGGGAAAGCAGATGTTTGGGTATATCGTACCTATGCAAAACCACTTACAGGCGTCCGGACCATTCCAGAATCAGTTTTTACAGGTCGGAAAAATACGCTATTTTGCATGAATGTTAAGGTTGCAGTTGAAGGTGAAGAGTTTCTTTCCTCCTTTAAAGATGGTGATAACACATTTATTGTTGCAACTGATTCAATGAAAAATTTCATTCTAAAGCATGCAGGGGATTATGAAGGTGCAACACAAGAAGGGTTTCTCGAATTTGTCGGACGTCGCTTTCTTGAAACCTACTCGCAAATGACTGGCATCAAGATTTCTGGGGAACAAATTCCCTTTGATGAGCTTCAAGTGCCAGTAAATGATAAGTTTGAACCTAGTCCTTTCGTGTTTCGCTATTCATTAAATGAACAGGCCTTCTCTTCAATTGAAATGAAACGGTCCAAAGACGAAATTACTACTAATGACCAGTTGAGTGGTTTGAAAGGGTTAAAGCTTATTAAAGTACGCGGTAGCTCATTTTACGGATATGTAAAAGATGAATATACAACTCTACCAGAATCCTATGATCGTCCGCTATTTGTCTTTTTAAACATCGAGTGGCGTTATCAGGATATCGAAAATGCAAGGGGAAATACGCTTGATGGGTACGTAGCAGCAGAACAAGTAAGGGATATTGCATATACCGTCCTTCATGAAGAAAACTCACCCTCCATACAAAATCTCATCTATCGAATTGGTCTGAGAATCCTAGGCCGCTTTCCTCAACTAGTAGAGGTTCGATTTGAATCGAATAATCGGACATGGGAAACCGTTTTAGATGAAATTCCTTCCTCCCAAGAAGGAAAAGTATTTACCGAGCCGCGTCCACCTTTCGGGTTTCAATGCTTTTCAATGACACGTGAAGATCTTCAAACAGATGGGAATCACTCGAATGACTAGAAAGATCACGACCCATGTTCTTGATTTGAGTATTGGTAAGCCTGCAAATTGTGTATTAGTGGAGTTGTGGCTGGTCTCTTCAGATAACAAGTTCGAATTCATTCAAGCTGACTATACGAATGAAGATGGAAGAGTAAACCAGCCACTCCTGGAGGGTAGCAACATGAAAGAGGGAATCTATGAACTTCGTTTTCATGTAGGAGATTATTACCAAAATCGTGAAACTTTATGTTTAGATCCTCCGCTCCTAAATTGTGTTCCCGTTCGCTTTAGGATTTCGGAACCTATCTCTACCTATCATATCCCGCTGTTGATTTCACCAGGAGGATACAGTACCTATCGAGGCAGTTAAGGAGGACAATATGGAGACAGAGCAATGGGTGAAGAATGGGATAGTATTCACTGAACATGGATTTCAAGAGGTAACCATTAAAATAAAAGATGGACAATGCATTTAACCATGGGAGGAAATAGTATGAATGAGTTTCCAACTAATATGGCTGAAGCAATTGATTAGTTGAAAACATCGTTAATAGTTAAAACAAATGGCTGCTACCGTTTTACAAACACACTAATTGTGCTTTATATTTTGACTGGTTACGAATTTGTAACCAGTCTATTTTTATACTTAGAATACAAAGAAAACAGAAGGTAATGAATTTCGAGGGCATATTATACTACACAGATATAGACTCCTAGTACATAATTAGTAGGTTAAATAAGAGTGCTATGATTTGGGTTAAGTCCGAAGAGATGACTTGTAAAAATAAAGATTGACCCTGTGGTGTACCCCACAGTTTATTATTTAGGTCGGAGGTAAATATGTACAAGATTAGTGAATTTGCTGAAATGACTGGCTTAAGTAAAGAAACTTTACGTTATTATTCAGAAGTTCAATTACTTGAACCAGCTTACATCGATCCGAATAACAACTATCGCTATTACGATGATGGTAGCTACTTTCTTGCTATCCTTTTAATGAAATTGAGAAGATTTGGTTTTACCATCCAGGAGATGATTTCTGTGATGAAGGATGAATCATTTGCAAATTTAGAAGATTTGTTGAAACAAAAAAGAAATAAAATACAGATGCAGATTGAAGATCTACGTCATCAAGCTGAAGAGATTGATGATTTTCTTGCATCTGGTAAGGAGGAATAGACATGATTCAATGGAAAGAAGAAACAATTATTGAGGCTGCTATTGAAGAAGTGTGGAGTTTATTTCTTGATAAAAACATCAAGAAAATAATGACTAAAGTGGAGGAACATACATTAATTGAAAAGAAGGAAGAGGAGGTGGGTGCAAAGCATAGACAAACATATCGCGAAGGAAAGCGTTTGGAAACATATATTGTCGAAACCTTAGCGTATGAAGTTCTTGAGGACAAAAAACATAAGCAAATTAGCTTTGTTCTAGGAAAGGCTTTTGAGATTAATCTTACTTTTACATTGTTAAAGATTGACGATACCCACACGAAATTTATTTATGAGGGGCAAAATAAGGGAGTTAACTTTGTAGGCAGAGCTATGTTAAAACTAGGCAGTGAGAAAAGCAACAATAAAGTAGTGCAGGAATTTATGCAAAGGGTTCAACAAGAAGCGTTAAAAATATAGTATTTAGAAACCAATTATCTTAACAAAGTAAGAACTTTAAAACTCAATTAAGAGATCTTAGTTTAAAAACGAGAAGATTTTGGAGAACAAAAAAAACTACGGCTCGCTCCGTAGTTTGATTTTTATAATGTATAATTCCTTTTTCTAAAGACCTATTTTAAAATGTAATTATTTTAAGAAGAATAATAGTCTTCAAGTTTCCTGTGTGTTATCGATGTCATTCCTCTTAAATAACTGGAAACTAATCCACAGGATTGCGATGGCAAAGAGAGGTTGTGCCACGTAATATCCGATGGGAATGAAATCTAATATAGGAGCAATAATCAACAAGATTCCACTAATTTTGGATAAGTAGCCTTTTTTTGCAACAAGGATTCCGATTAATACCCACCCTATCATGAATATAGCAAAAGATCCCATTTGACCCCCAATTATTAGAGAAGGAGGTTGATCAACAAACTCCGGTGCGTGTACACTAAGTGCTGGCACGACAAAGGTATGAACCCATTTAACTCCTATCACTAACCCAGTTCCGATTATGCATATGATAAAACTAACCAAACCAAAGGTACCGCTATTCTTCATATGGATATGATAGATTGCAATAATAACAAAAATTAAGAACAACGTACCTGCTAAATCAAGATACTTCCCGAAACTGCCATCAGGTGAAATAAACATTAGGATTATCATAACAATCGTTAGAAGTGCTCCGACTATTCCAAACCCAGCCAACCATTTAATTACTCTAGAAGATGTCATAAGTGGCCCTCTCCTTTGCTGTAATGTGTTATCTCAGTTGTCCTGACCTCCTAATCAATACGATTGTGATTATTGAACCTGATTAAGTCTATGCTACCCGTTATGAAATTTAGAACACTTACGTAATGAGGTAGATAGAAATATGAATCTTCTACTAAAAGAAAAATCCTTAAAACCCGCTAAATTACACATAGTCCATTTCTTGCAATAAACACGTAATTAATTAGTATTCAATATTTTTATTAAAATTAGTGGGAAGATCATTTTTAAATTGTATGTTTATGGTGTATAATTAATTTAGTTGTACGAATAAGTTAATTCGGTAACATACAAGCTGAAAGTGGTGACATAATGGCTCAACAAACGAAAGTCAGCATGGTAAAACAAAAAGTAAAAGCATGGATTGTCGAAGGAAAGGTACTACCGGGCGAAAAAATATATTCAGAAAATGAGCTAGTTAAAATGTTTGAAGTTAGTAGACATACAGTGCGCCAAGCTGTTGGGGACCTTGTTCATGAAGGATGGTTGTATAGAGAGCAAGGAGCAGGAACCTTTGTCTCAAATAGATCATCTCAATCTCAAATTCAACCTGTTAGTTCTTCAGGAAAAAACATAGGCGTAATCACAACATATATTTCTGACTATATCTTCCCATCGATTATTAAAGGAATAGAATCGTATCTTTCAGCACATGGCTACTCTTTAACATTTGCTTGTACGGATAATGATCCTGAAAAAGAAAAACAATGCTTGGAAGCAATGTTAAACCGTAATATTGATGGTTTGATCGTAGAGCCTACTAGAAGTAGCAGCTATAACCCAAATCTTCACTATTACTTAGAAATGGAGCAGAATAATACACCATATTTAATGATAAACCAATACTACCCACAATTAAATCCTCCCAATATTATTTTAAATGATGAAAATGGTGGATTTATTGCAACTGAACATTTGATTAAGTTAGGTCATAAAAAAGTGGTAGGCTTATTTAAAAGTGATGATATCCAAGGTTTAAATCGGATGCAAGGCTTTATTCGTGCATTTAGAGAAAATGATACTCCGTTTTTTTCTGAGATGATTATAACCTATACTACGGAAGAAAAAGAAGTCACTTTGCTACATAGACTTAAAGAAATCCTCATCTCTGAAGATAAAAGACCAACCGGAATTGTATGCTACAACGATGAAATTGCTATTAATGTATTGAACTTATTAAGAGAGCTTGAAATCAAAGTTCCTGACGACATATCGATTGTTGGTTATGATGATTCTTATTTAACGGAAGCGTCTGAAACCAAGATTACCTCAGTCACTCATCCAAAAATGGATATGGGGATTGAGGCCGCTAAATGGATTGTTGCAGCAGTTGAAAATAGAGAAAAAGATACAGTTGAAAAAAGGCAGAAAGTATATGAGCCCGAGTTAGTCATAAGAAACTCAACAAGTGCCATTCTTAAACAGCACAATAGCAACAAACACGTAATCTAAACAAGCCATATTTTCTGAAGATAGTTTCTAATAGAAAAGTGGATCAGCTTGAAAATAAAGTATCGCCTGAGGTGAGAAAGCGGATGTGGTCTGATGCCAATCGGAGATTCACCGATTGCTTACATTCGCTTAAAACCATAGTTCATACGATTAGGAGGATTACCTGCATGATCGCTCTAAAAGAACTTTCGGATCTAACTAAATATTGTACGTGTGGTAACCGTCATTTTGATATTTCGATCGATGAAATTGTGATCGGTCACGATGCTTTACATCAAGCTGTCTCCTACATAAAAAATCATCAGTTTCAAAAGGTTGCCATTATAGCGGATCAAACGACTTATAATGTAGCAGGTGAGAAACTATCAAACATGTTAAAAAAATTAAACGTTAACCATGAAGTCGTGTTGATTCAACCGAATGAACTTGATGATGTTATTGCGGACGAAACCTCCTTAATTCAGGCCATGTTAGGTATTCAACAGGATACAGATGTTGTTATCGCAGTTGGATCAGGAACGATCCATGATATAGCTAGGTTCTCAAGCTTTAAAATGGGAAAGCCTTTTATCTCAATTCCTACAGCCCCATCTGTTGATGGTTTTAATTCAATGGGGGCACCTGTTGTAATAAAGGGAGTAAAAACAACCTATCAAATGCAACCACCTATTGCATTATTTGCAGACATCACGATATTACAGCAAGCTCCAAAGCAAATGATAGCTGCAGGCTTTGGCGATATGATCGGAAAATATACTTCTCTAGCGGATTGGAAGTTTTCACAACTTATTGCAGATGAATCTTATTGTCCTCTTGCTGCTCAGTTAACAGAAGAAGCGCTAGAAGAATGCGTTAAATCTATTGATCAGATTGCAGAGGCAAATGAAGTAGGGGTAAAGATCTTAATTGAATCCCTCGTACAGTCAGGTTTAGCGATGCTTTTAGTTGGACATTCTTCACCAGCTTCTGGTGGTGAACATCATTTATCCCATTATTGGGAAATGGAATTTCTAAAGCAGGGAAAAGCACAGGTACTTCATGGAGCAAAGGTTGGAGTTTCAGCACAACTCATTTTAAATTTATATAAAAATGACGTTTTAAAGCTAGTTTCTACTATTGAGAGTTTAGAAGATTTAGATGCAAAATCTAAAGATAAACTCAATAACGTGATAGAAAAACAGAAAGATGTCGTGGAGGTTTTAAATTCACTACCAGACGCGACAACTTTATCAAACTTATTACAAAAATTAGAAGGAGTTATTCTTCCAGCTGAACTAGGAATTAGCTCTGAACTTGTCCGAAACAGTTTAAATGAGGCACACCTTCTAAGAAACCGCTACACAATGCTGAAGTTCTGGAATGAACATGTAGGGATCAGAGCCGCAGCCCACCCATATTCCGCACGAAAGAGTATTGAATTATGATAACTTTATGCTTAAACTAACTTAATTTAAATAAATCAACAGAAAAATTGTTTGGTGGAGAAGGGACTTATATGCAAACAACTTCAATTTTTGATGGGATATTTAAACTCTTAGAATGGTTTACACGTTTCTCATTAGCAAATCTCCTTTGGGTATTCTTTAATTTACCTATTAGCTTTTTAGTTGCTACCATATCTTTTACTGATGACAAGGCTTTTATCATGTCTACGTGGTTTATCATCGCTTTATTAGCTCCGTTTGTTTTTTTTCCAGCTACTACAGCTATGTACGCTGTTATCAGAAAGTGGATTATGGGTGAGCCAGACATATCAATCATACGTTACTATTGGAAGTATTATCGAGAGAACTATAAGAAGAGTTTAATAGGTGGTGCTATACTTGTTCCAATTTGGGTGATTGGAATAGTTGATGTTTATTTTCTCTTTAATAAAAGTTTATTTTTCAGCATTGTTTTTATCATAGTTTTACTGTTTTTGTTTATACTAACAACTTATTTCTTTGCTGTAATCGTTCATAATGATGTGAAAATCAAAAAGGCATTCAAACAAGCATTCCTTTTTATGTTTATTAATCCGTTTAACAGCTTCTTTATTGGATTGCTAAATCTTGTTATTCTCTACTTTTGCTTAATGAAGTTCACTTTCTTAATTCCATTTGTTATGGGATCAGGAATAACCTGTCTTGCCTTTTGGAGCTATTACAGGAAACATATAAAAGTACAACAATTAAAGTCGTAATAAACGAAGAGTCAGGACTCCCAAGAAATTCTGACTCTTTTTTGTGTAAATCATTAAACGTACGTACATGTAGATGGATTTCGTTCTTCTACATGTATTTATTTTTATGAAAAGCGTTGACATGTACGAACAGGTATAATACTATATATTTAAAGAAGCGCTTACAAAACGAAATATTCTATAAACTATTTTATAGAAGTAAACCGCATTGTTAAGTAAGTTTCCTTTATCTATCAAACGGGGGGATTAATTTGTTTAAAAAGAAACTTGGTAGAATGATATTTATGACTATGTTGGTTGTAGTTATTACTGGTGTTCTTAGTGCATGTAACAATGAAAGTGCTGGTGGTGAAGATGGTAAGGTTGTTAACCTTACATTTATGTTTAGTGGGCAGCCTCAAGAACAGACAGCTTATAAAAATGTGGTCAAGAAGTTTGAAGAAGCAAATCCTAATGTAAAAGTAAAAACTGTTGTAACAGCTGGGGATCAATACGACACGAAATTACAAGCAGCAATTGCTGGGAAAAGTGTTCCGGATGTATTCTTTTATAATCCTGGAAACTTAAAAGCCTATGTTAACGCAGGCGTTTTAAAAGATATTACAGAATTAGTTGAAAATGCTGAAGGCGTTAACATATCTAAAATTTGGGAAAGTGGAATTAATAAATACCGTTATGATGGAGAAGTTGCTGGACAAGGTGCAATCTATGGAGTACCAAAAGACTTAGGACCTTTCGCATTCGGCTATAACAAAACAATGTTTGAAGAAGCTGGAATTCCATTACCAGATCCAGACAAACCTTATACAATGGAAGAATTCCTAGAAGTGAATAAAAAGCTAACGATGGATAAGAATGGCGATGGAAAAACTGATCAATGGGGCACAGGACTTAATGTTTCCTGGTCATTACAACCGTTTGTGTGGAGTAATGGTGCAGATTGGTTAGATGAAACAAATACAAAAGTAACGATTGATGATCCGAAGTTCATTGAATCTTTACAATACTTTGCTGATTTACAAAACGTTCATAAAGTAACACCTTCTGTTGCTGAAGGTCAAACACTTGATACGTACCAAAGATGGATGCAAGGTCAAATCGGTTTCTTCCCAGTCGGTCCTTGGGATATGGGAGCTTACAAAGATTTGAAATTCGAATATGATTTACTACCATGGCCAGTTGGTTCTACTGGAGAAACGAAAGCATGGATTGGTTCACTAGGAATTGGTGTATCTAGTAAAACAGAACATGCTGAGCTTGCGGCTGAACTTGCATTATACTTATCAGCTGATGAACAAGGGCAACAAGCCTTAGTAGATCAACAAGTACAGTTACCGAATAACACAGATGTTGCTGCAGAGTGGGCTGCTGATACTTCAATCAAACCAGCTAATAAAAAAGAATTCTTAGAAATTATTGAGACTTACGGTCGTGATTTACCAACTAACTTCACGTATACAGCTGAATGGTATGATGAATTCTATAAAAATATCCAACCTGTTATAGATGGTAAAAAGACTGCTGAAGAATATGTAAAAGAAGCACAACCAAAAATGCAAAAACTTTTAGATAAGTCCATCAAACAAGAAGAACAGTCTAAGAAGTAATGTGAAATGTAAATTTGTGGTGCTAGAGTAAGTGACTAGCACCATCTTAATTTATTAAACGCTTTAATGGTTGATTAAGGTTTATCATTTACCCTTTTAAGAGAAATGGGGAGAAAAGATGAAAAAAACGTCTAAGCTTTATCAAAGTGAGCGAAGAAATGCTTACATATTTGTCGCCGCGCCTGTCCTAGGATACTTTTTATTTATTTTACTACCAACACTTTATTCTCTTTATGGATCATTTACAAACTGGAATGGTTTAGGGCAAATGAATTTTATCGGTCTATCAAACTATCTAGATCTTTTAAGTGACGAGTCTTTTCATAAGACAATGTTTAATACAGTGTTTATGATGCTAGGTATTCCACTCGGACTAGTTTTAGCTCTTTTGCTTGCGCTTGGGTTAAATAGAGCTATATTTGGGACCGGAGTTTTTAGAGTACTTTATTACGTTCCTGTTATCTCATCTATTGCTGCGATTTCTATTCTTTGGCAGTGGGCTTATAACGGAGATTATGGATTAGTAAACCAATTTTTAAGTATCTTTGGAATTGATGGTCCAAGCTGGTTAATGAACAAAAATACTGTAAAACCAGCCTTAATCCTTATGACGGTTTGGAAAGGCTTAGGATATAGCATGCTACTATATTTAGCTGCCTTGCAAAGTGTACCGAAAACGTATTATGAAGCAGCAAAACTAGATGGTGCAAATGGTTTACAAGTATTCAGACATATAACATTACCTATGGTTAAACCAGTTACCTTTTTTATCGTCGTAACATCGATTATAGGGGGAGCCCAGATTTTTACAGAAATTAATGTTATGACACCAACGGGAGGACCTGAATTCTCATCAGCAACTGTCGTATTTTATATTTGGCAAAAGGCTTTTGGGAATTTCGAAATGGGTTATGGTTCTGCTATGGCAGTTGTACTCGGTCTCTTTATCTTTATCATTACTTACATTCAATTTAAAGTGAATGAAAAATCATCATATGAGCTTGATTAACTGTTTTTATATGTAAGCAGAAAGGAGTGGAGGGTAAAATGGAATTGGTTTTAAAGAAAAAAACCGAGACTAAGGTAAAGTATAGATCTGAAAAGCAGGACCGAAGAATTATTGATATCATTATTTTTATCTTGTTGTCGGTTGGGGCTGTTTTTATGGTGGCACCACTTCTATGGATGTTTTCAACATCCTTTAAAGATATTCAAGAAGTATATGCACTGCCTCCAGTATGGATTCCGGAGTCATTTAATGCGATAAAGTATATTGAAATTTGGGAAAAAGGCCCATTATTAAGCGGAATTAAGAATAGTTTAATAGTGGCTGTTACGGTTACTGTAATTGGAACTTTTACTTCTAGTTTAGCTGCATTTGCCTTCGGGAAAATGGATTTCCCATTCAAGAATCAATTGTTTTTATTATTATTAACAGCAATGATGATTCCTTATCCAGTTGTGATGATTCCTCAGTTTATCATATTTTCACAAATTGGATGGATTGATACGCTTTTACCGTTAATTGTACCAGGATTGTTTGGAAATATTATTATGATTTTCTTCCTAAGACAATATTTAACAAGTATCCCGAACTCCATTATCGAGGCTGCAAAGATCGACGGATGTTCATACTTTAAGATCTTTTACAAGATTATCTTTCCATTAGTGAAACCAGCAGTTGCTGCACAGTTAATCTTGTGGTTTATGGCCATTTGGAATGATTATCTTGGACCAATTTTATACTTGAATTCACCTGAGAAACAAACGTTACAACTTGTTATTGCAAACTTTAACTCTACTTATGCCATACAAAGTGATTATCCGTTAATCATGGCTGCATCAATAGTATCCTTACTTCCTATGTTAATCGTGTTTATAGTTTTCCAAAAACAGATTATCGAATCGGTTGCGATATCAGGAGTAAAAGGATAATAAATGTAGGAAATGAATAGGCACATTCATAGCATGAGTATTCTAAATATTAAATGAACTAAATATTGGTGACGGTGTTAAAGCTAAACTCGCAGCTTAATCTAGCGAGTTTACCAACTCCTACCACTTTTTCTTTACCAATCAAAACAGATAAATGTAAGGAGCTGTAATTATGATTAACTTTAATGTTAAAAATCCGCTTATTGAACAACGTGCAGATCCCTTTATTTATAAACATTCAGATGGATATTACTATTTCACTGCTTCAGTACCTGAATATGACCGACTAGAACTTCGTCGTTCAGAATCGATTCAAGGATTAGCTGACGCAGAAGCAAAAACGATTTGGGTTAAGCACGACACTGGCAAAATGAGTGCAAATATTTGGGCGCCAGAGATTCATTATCTTGATGAAAAGTGGTATGTGTATTTTGCTGCTGCAAGAACATCTGAAACAAAAGATGGATTATTTGATCACCGCATGTTTGTACTTGAGAATTCATCTGCAAATCCGTTAGAAGGAGACTGGGTGGAAAAAGGTCAAGTGAAAACAAAGTGGGAATCTTTTGCTTTAGATGCAACAACATTTGAGCATAAAGGAATTAGATACTACGTTTGGGCGCAAAAAGATCCGGACATCGTCGGAAATTCTAACTTGTATATTTCTGAAATGGAGAACCCTTGGACACTTAAAGGTGAACAAATTTGTATTACAACACCTGAGTATGATTGGGAAAAAATTGGCTTTTTGGTAAATGAAGGTGCAGCTGTTCTAAAACGAAATCGTCGAATTTTCATTTCATTTTCAGCAAGTGCAACTGACTTCAACTATTGTATGGGATTATTAATGGCTGCTGAAAACAGTGATTTATTAGATCCGACATCATGGCAAAAATCTTCTAAACCTGTTTTTACAACGAATGAAGAAACCGGGCAATATGGACCAGGTCACAATAGCTTCACTGTATCTGAAGATGGGTCACAAGATATCCTCGTGTACCACGCAAGAAATTACAAAGATATTGAAGGGGATCCTTTGTATGATCCTAACCGACATACGCGTGTTCAGGCGATTGAATGGAATGAAGATGGAACACCTAATTTTGGCGTACCCGTTCCAGATACGAAACCTGTTTTAAGTAATAAATAATTATTTGAGGCTGATTAGTGATAGTCAGCCTTTTTTGTAATATAAAAAAATAGAAGGTGGAGATTTTGTTTAATAAAAAATCAATTATATGGCTATCTCAAGATGGAACAGCCATATGGGGAAAGAGACTCTCTGAGGAGGAGGAAGAATAACGTGATTTATCCTAAAGAACCAATTAAATATGACTTGTATGATGAATTAATTGCAGATCAAAAAGAATTATGGACAATTCATAATGTTCATGATCCAGCGCTAATAAAAGACGGAGATACCTATTATGTTTTCTCGACAGATGCAAAGGTTGGAGGAGGGGAACTAACAGGTGGTATTCAAATTCGAAAATCGAAGGATTTAATTGAATGGCAATGGGAAGGTCATGCATTTGAACAGATACCTGAGGAAGCATTTGCATGGACAGGTGCGAAAGGGCTGTGGGCACCGGATGTGACAAAATACGGTGATACATACTATTTGTATTATGCAGCATCGCAATTTGGGAAAAATCAATCATTTATTGGAGTAGCAACTAGTAAGCATATTGAAGGTCCATTGACAGATCAAGGTGAGGTATTCAAAACAGAACATGGAAAAGACACCCCAAATGCGATAGACCCCAATATAACGTTTGACGAGAACGGAACTCCTTGGATGGTATATGGTTCTTTCTTTGGTGGCATTTATCTTTGTGAAATTGATCCTACTACCGGTAAATTAGTAGAACAAAACGAGGGGAGATTAATTTCTAGAAGACCTCATAGTGTTGAAGCTGCAGTTGAGGGACCGTACATTTTGTATCATCCTGAACTGAAGAAGTACTATTTATTTGTTTCGTATGATTCACTGTTCAATACCTATAATATTCGTGTCGCAAGAGCAGATCACATTGAGGGACCTTATCTCGATTTTGATGGGAATGATATGACGGATATTGAAATTGAACCAAATAAGACTGGTATGAAAGTGCTTGGTGGTTATAAGTTTGGTCAGGAAGAGGGATGGATCGGACCAGGACATAACTCTATCTTGAAAGATGGTGAAGACTATTTCATTTGCCATCACGCTAGAGGTGAAAGGACAAAAAAACATCACGCTCTGCACATTCGTAGAATTGTCTGGACAGAAGACGGCTGGCCGCTTGTATCACCAGAACGATATGCAGGTGAAAAAGAGCAGTCTATAGATCCTGATGCTATGGCAGGGACATGGGAATGCATTTTATTAGATAAGCATGAAAATAACCAGATCTTTTCACATTCAATTGAACTACTCCCGAATGGAAAAATAGCCAATGAAGAAAATGGGTATTGGAACTATGTAAACGATAACTTATATGAACTATTTCTAAGTGGTAACTTTGGTAAGCAAAGCATCATTGTCCTAACAGCATGGAATTGGAGTAACTGGAGTCCCACTCTTGTCTTTACAGGTAAGGATGAAGATGCCAATGTCATGATCGCTAAAAAGGTAAGTAAACGGATAGAAGAATAATTAAAGAGGATTCGTCTCCACTTGTAAGGATAAGCAATCAGAAAAAAGTACAAATTCAAAAGAAATATAAAGAGATTGTTAAATATGTATTGAAAAAAAATAAAAAAGTGCTAATATTTACTTAAGGTTATACGTATGAGTTGGTAATTTTTTTAAAAAATCGTCCAATGAAAGCGTGTTTATTTGTTAAAAATACTAATTTTATTGAACTTGTACGTTTGATGTATAAAAATATAACTACTTATCTCATTAATTGTAAAGATGTATGTTTAATAGAATGAAGTTGGGGTGATACGCATGACTAAATATTCAATTGGTGTGGACTATGGAACGCAATCTGGAAGAGCAGTACTTGTGGAAATTGGTACAGGAAAAGAAGTTGCAACAGCAGTTAAACCATATACTCATGGAGTAATGGATGAATTTCTACCTAATGGCAAAACAAAACTTAAAAACGACTGGGCCTTACAACATCCAACTGATTATATAGAAGTGTTGGAAACGACAATTCCAGAAGTTTTAAAACAAGCTAATATCTCTGCTAATGATGTAATTGGTATTGGAATTGATTTTACAGCATGTACAGTTTTACCAATCAATACGGATGGAACACCTTTATGCTTGACAGAGGAATTCAAAGATCATCCTCACAGCTTTGTTAAGCTTTGGAAGCACCATGCAGCACAGGATGAAGCAAATCGTTTAAATGATATTGCTGAAGCAAGAGGTGAAAGTTTTCTTCAACGATACGGCGGGAAGATTTCATCGGAATGGTTAGTACCTAAGCTTTGGCAGATTTTGAACGAGGCACCTGAAGTTTATGCGGCAACCGATCAATTTGTTGAAGCAACAGATTGGGTGATTTATCAATTAACAGGTGATTTGAAAAGAAATAGCTGTACTGCTGGATATAAAGCAATATGGCATAAGCAAGATGGATACCCATCTAAAGAGTTTTTTAAAGCACTTGATGGTCGTTTAGAAAACGTTGTTGAAGAAAAATTATCGAGTAACATTCATCCAATCGGCTCAAAGGCTGGAGAACTAACAGAACAAGCTTCAAAATTAATCGGTCTAAATCCAGGAACAGCAGTTGCAATCGCAAACGTAGATGCACATGTTGCTGTACCTGCTGTCGGAATTACTGAGCCTGGTAAACTATTAATGATTATGGGAACGTCAACATGTCATATTTTACTAGGTGACTCAGAAAAGGTTGTCCCTGGTATGTGTGGAGTTGTTGAAGATGGTGTGATCCCTGGGTTAATGGGCTATGAAGCGGGTCAGTCCTGTGTAGGAGATCACTTTGAATGGTTCACTGAAAATTGTGTTCCTGCAAGCTACTACGAGGAAGCCGAAGCTAAAAAGGTTAGCATTCATCAACTATTAACTGAAAAAGCATCAAAGCTTCAGGTTGGTGAAAGCGGTTTAGTTGCCTTGGACTGGTGGAATGGTAACCGTTCAACACTAGTTGATGCAGATCTAACAGGTGTATTATTAGGTGCTACTTTACTTACAAAGCCTGAAGAAATCTACCGCGCACTTATCGAAGCTACTGCATATGGAACACGTACAATTGTTGAAGCCTTCAGAAATAGCGGAGTTCCAATTTATGAAGTTTACGCATGCGGTGGAATTGCTGAGAAAAACACACTTATGATGCAAATATACTCTGATGTATTAAACATGGATATCCGCATTTCAGCCTCTTCACAAACACCAGCACTAGGATCTGCAATGTTTGGAGCTGTAGCAGCTGGGAAAGAACGTGGCGGATACGATGATATAAAAGATGCTGCAAAAGAGATGGCTAGATTAAAAGACGATATCTATCAACCAAAACAGCGTAATGCTCAAATATATGACCAATTATTTACAGAATACTCACGTCTATATGAATACTTTGGACGTGGTGAAAACAATGTTATGAAAAACTTGAAGAAAATTAAGAAAGCAAGTGTTTCTCAGGCTCAAGATAAAATTGAAATTACACAATAATCTTTTTGCGAACGAACTTGATATTGGGTGGAGTGGTGACTAAAAAAGATTTACTCCACCCTTCAAAAGAGGGGAGATACAAATATGCTAGAAGCTTTAAAACAACAAGTATTAAATGCAAATTTACTTTTACCTAAGTACCAAATGGTTACGTTTACGTGGGGGAATGTAAGTGGCATTGATCGTCAAAAAGGCCTTGTCGTTATTAAACCAAGTGGAATCCCTTACGAGGAGTTAAAATTAGAAGATTTAGTTGTAGTGAATTTAGAAGGCCAAATCGTCGAAGGAGAAATGCGTCCTTCATCAGATACAGCAACACATCTAGTCCTTTATAAAGCATTTCCAACCGTCGGAGGTGTTGTTCACACTCATTCACCATGGGCGACAAGCTGGGCACAGGCTGGCCGTTCAATACCAGCACTCGGAACTACACATGCTGATTATTATTATGGGGAAATCCCTTGTACAAGAACGTTAACAAAGGATGAAATTACACAAGCGTATGAGCTTGAAACAGGCAATGTCATTATTGAAACCTTTGAAACCGGAGGAATTGACCCAGTAGCTATGCCAGGTGTTTTAGTGTCAGGGCATGCGCCATTTTGTTGGGGAAAAGATGCCGTGCAAGCCGTACACAATGCTGTTGTGCTAGAAGAAGTAGCAAAAATGGCGTTACACACATACCAGCTAAATCCTGATATCAATTCAATTGATCAATTTCTATTAGATAAGCACTACCTCCGTAAGCATGGAGCTAATGCGTACTATGGCCAAAAAAATACAAAGGTAAATCAATAAACAACTATTCAATTGACTAGGGGGAAACATAGATGCTGACAGTTAAACCATATGAATTCTGGTTCGTAACAGGTAGCCAAGGCTTGTACGGAGAAGACACACTTAGAGAAGTAGAGGCAAATTCAAGAGTCATTACAGAAGCTCTTGATCATGACCCAACGGTTACATATAAACTCGTATTTAAATCTGTATTAAAAGAAGCAGATTCCATTCGTAGATTTTGTTTAGAAGCAAATGCTAATGAGAACTGTGCTGGTATTATCACATGGATGCATACATTTTCACCTGCTAAAATGTGGATTGCTGGTCTTTCAGCATTACAAAAACCAATTCTTCATCTTCACACTCAATTTAACCGTGACATCCCTTGGGATAGCATTGATATGGACTTCATGAACACAAACCAATCGGCACATGGTGACCGTGAATTTGGGTTTATTGGAAGCAGATTGAATGTAAAAAGAAAAGTTGTTGTAGGTCATTGGGGAAATGGTGAAGTAAGAAGCAAAATTGGTAGCTGGATGCGTACCTCTGTTGCTTTTTCAGAAGGACAACACTTAAAAGTTGCACGCTTCGGTGATAACATGCGCAGAGCGGCAGTTACTGAAGGAGATAAAGTTGAGGCACAAATTAAACTTGGCTGGACAGTTAATGGTTATGGAATCGGTGACTTAGTTCAACGAATGAATGATGTAACTGAACAAGAAGTTGATCAGCTAATGGAAGAGTATGCAAGAGAATACGATATTGTACCTGAAGGATTGGAAGAAGGATCTGCTGTTCGCGAATCAATTCGTTACCAAGCAAGAATCGAGCTGGGCATGAAAGCCTTCCTAGAGGAAGAAAATTACACAGCATTTACAACAACCTTCGAAGACTTACACGGCATGAAGCAATTACCAGGACTTGCTGTTCAACGCTTAATGGCGCAAGGCTATGGATTTGCTGGTGAAGGTGACTGGAAAACTGCAGCACTACTTCGTACATTAAAAATTATTGCTGACAATGAAGATACTTCATTCATGGAAGATTACACCTATCACTTTGAGCCTGGAAATGAGCTTGTACTAGGATCACATATGCTTGAAATTTGCCCAACGATTTCAGCAACGAAACCAAAAGTAGCTGTATATCCTCTAGGTATTGGTGGTAAAGAAGATCCTGCTCGAATAATCTTTGACGGCAAAAGCGGTGCAGCACTTAATGCATCAATTATTGATATTGGACATCGTTTCCGTCTAGTTGTTAACGAAGTTGATGCTAAACAACCTGAAATTGACTTACCAAACCTACCAGTTGCAAGAGTACTTTGGACACCTCAGCCATCTCTAAGCGAAGGTGCAGAGAACTGGATTATCGCTGGTGGTGCTCACCATACAGTATTTTCTTACAAAGTTACAACAGAACAATTAAGAGACTGGGCTGAATTAGTTGGAATTGAATGTGTATTAATTAATAATGACACAAATAAACATGCATTCAAAAATGAATTACGCTGGAACGATGTTGTTTTTAAATAACTCGGGCTATTCACTTATTCAGTCATCGTACCTTTTTAATAAATGAATATTAACAATGCAAAAGGTACCAACGCAAGTCTTTATGAATTTGTTGGTACCTTTTATTAATAAAGGAAAGGGGATGGGGAAAATGAAAAGAAACATTTTTCGAAGGTTGTTGATTGTTTTCTTTGCGATTGTATTTATTATTCCAGGTTCAGTTTTTACTTACGATCCTGAGGTTCAAGCAGAAGAGGTGCCTGTTTTTAAAGATGCATCAGTACATGACCCATCTGTTATTAGTGTAAATGACTCGTTTTATGTGTTCGGATCTCACTTAGCAGCGGCTAAATCAGAGGATTTTATGCAATGGGAACGTTTTGCATCAGAAGTTAATCCAGATAACCCGTTGTTTGAAAATGTCGTGGAGGAACTTAAAGAAACATTTGATTGGGCTCAGTCAGATACCTTATGGGCTTCTGATGTTATTCAGCTTGAAGATGGTAAGTACTATATGTACTACAATGCTTGTAAGGGTGATTCTCCGCGATCCGCACTTGGTATAGCAGTCGCAGATTCTGTTGAAGGTCCTTATGAGGATACCGGAATTATTTTGAAATCAGGTATGTGGGACGAAATAAGTGAGGATGGGACAATTTATGACGCGAAAATTCATCCGAATACTGTAGATCCAGATGTGTTCTTTGATGCTGAAGGAAAACTGTGGATGATGTATGGTTCTTATTCAGGAGGGATTTTTATTCTTGAATTAGACACTGAAACAGGCAAGCCGATACCTGATCAAGGCTATGGGAAAAAACTACTTGGAGGAAATCATAGTAGAATTGAGGCTCCCTATGTCCAATACAACCCAGTAACAGACTATTATTATATGTATCTTTCATTTGGTGGTTTAGATTCATCTGGTGGTTATAACATGCGTGTTGTCCGCTCTGAAAACCCTGATGGACCTTATTATGATGCGGAAGGAAATGATATGATCAACGTAAAAGCTGATCCTACTCTTCCGATTTTTGATGACGCATCAATTGAACCTTATGGCGTAAAATTGATGGGTAATTTCTTGTTTACTAGAGAAATAGGCGAGACTGGAACAGGTATTGGTAATGGATATGTTTCTCCAGGGCACAATTCAGTCTACTATGATGAAGAGACAGATGAGCAATATTTAATCTTCCATACACGCTTTCCTGAAAAAGGTGAGCAACATGAAGTTCGTGTTCATAAAATGCATATGAACGATAAAGGTTGGCCTGTCGTTTCACCATATCGATATGCAGGTGAATCATTAGAAAATGTTTCAGAATCAGATATTAGTGGAGAGTACAAATTTATTAATCATGGCAAAGATATTTCTTCAGATATTAAAGAATCAATTAATGTAAGCTTAAATAATGACGGAACGATTTCTGGAGAAGTTAATGGCACGTGGGAATTAACTGGTGATAACAAAGCGGCATTGAAAGTGGATGGAAGTACCTATGACGGTGTATTTATACGTCAGTGGGATCCAACTTCAGAAAGTTACGTAATGACTTTCACTGCTTCATCAAATGAAGGTGTTTCAATCTGGGGTAGTAAAACAGAAACTAAACCAGATGATGAAATCGTAGAAGCTGTAAAAAACGATCTAGATCTTGGTGATACAAGCAATGTTATTAGTAACCTAATCCTTCCCTCTGAAGGTTTACGCCAAACTGAAATTACTTGGCAGTCTTCTAATCCTGAGGTTGTGTCTGAGCAAGGAATTGTGACGCGTCCAACTGGCGTAGAGAATGTAACTGTTACACTGACAGCAACAATGACAAAAGGTGATAGATCGGCGACTAAAACCTTTTCAATTACTGTTTTACCACAAAAAGAGGGTAAATTAGTTGCTCACTATGCTTTTGAGGATAATTTAGCAGATAGTACGGATCATGTTGATCCGGCTACGGTTACCGGTGATAAAATCACTAATACAGGCGGATCCCATTCTTATGTGAGTGGTAAAGTTGGACAAGCTACTGTGTTTGATGGTGCATCAGGTATCCGCTTACCAGATGGTCTAATTTCAAGCAATCAATATACGGTTTCATTGTGGCTTAAACCAGACCAAATAACAAACTTTACAACGGCTTTCTTTGGAGCGCGGAATACTGAAAATTGGTTAAGCTTTGTACCTAGTGGTGGTGACTGGGTCAACAATAATACGATGATTTGGTCTTCAAGTAATGGATGGTATGATGCTAACACCAATATGAAAATCAAAGAAAATGAATGGTCACACGTCGCATTTACTGTTGACAATGGTGAATTGGCTATTTATTTTAACGGTGTTAAAACGTTCACGGGAACTGAATTCTCCGATATATTTACTACTACTGATGCCATTTTTGGCTTAGGTGTAAACTATTGGGATATTCCATATAAAGGCTTAATGGATGAGCTACTCATTTATGATGCAATAGCCCTAACAGAAGAGGAAATTATCAGTTACTATGATTCAGGTGAAATCCCGGAAGTAGAAGTACCTGATAAGATCGCACCGGTAACAAAGCATGAAATTGAGGGTAATGAAAACAATGGTTGGTATCGTGAGCCAGTTACGGTTAGCTTTACTACTGAAGACAACGATTCTGGTGTTGAAACAACTCATTACAATTTAAATGAAGGGGCCGAACAAACTGGTAATTCAGTAAAGATATCGGAAGATGGCAAACATCTTTTACACTACTGGAGTATCGATAAGGCAGGTAATCGTGAAGAGAAGAAATCGGTAGAAATCAATCTTGATCAAACAGCTCCAACGATTACTTTTTCAGTCAAAGATGATACTAAGTTTGGAGTGGACCAAGAAGTGAATGTTACATGCTTAGCAGAGGATGCGCTTTCCGGGATCGCCTCCTCATCATGCAAGGATATGAAGACACCTGCTTATCAGCTTGGGTTAGGAGCTTATTCTATAATAGCAGATGCTACTGATAAAGCAGGAAATAACTCAAGTGCATCACTAAACATTATGATTACTGTAGACTATGATAGCTTAGTTAGTTTAACAGAACAATTCCTTGCACAAAGTGGTGACAAGAATAATAATCCTAAACCATTTATTAACAAGCTTGATGCAGCAAAATCATCTGAAGAGATGGGAAAAATACATGCAAGAAATGGACAGATAGGTGCATATATTAATCAAGTTAAAGCAAAGAGTGATAAAGGACTTACTGCTGAACAAGCTGAAGTTTTGATTGATCTTGCTGAATCACTGCTAAAATAAATGATTTCCAAAATTTCTATATGAAAAACTTGGGGAGCCCCTTGAAAATGGAGGCTCCTCTTTACTTAATGAAATTAAACTTGTTGCTTTACTATGTGAGATAGTGCCCGAAAAAGCCGCAACCGAGGTTACTTCTTGGTGAGCATTAATAATACGATAAGATTTTTTCAATTCTTGGAACTTGCTATTGAGTTGGTAAAGTCCAAATAGTTTAACATATACGGATAAGTGTCATTTAATTTAAGATAAATAAAAAATTAATCATTGAAAATATTGAGAAAATTGTCTACAATAAACTTATACGGATAAGTTTGGACGAATGTACGGTTTTAAATAGACATTCGTACAACATCTGAATAAGTAAAAAACGTTGTATACTCTAATAAATTAGTACTTGGAATTAACAACTCAATACAAACCGTATAATAACTGTTTGTATTGTAAGCGCTAACAAAACTTACGGAAAACCAATTACACAAATTTATTAAGTTGTTAGTGCAACAGAATTATTGAAGCTACCTGAAGGGAGGGACAATAAGTTAGGTTAAAATACTTTCATTTTTAAGCTGATTCTTATAGTCATCAGCCGGTTCTTTTAAATTTCTTAATAAACACTCAATTTCTCCTTTAAGCATTGCAACAGTTTCGGTGTCTTACTTTTCAAATAATTGGAACGGTAAGTGAAACGTCGACAGTAGATGAACTTCAGAAATGAAACTTGTGTAATTTTAACTGACCATTTTCACAGGTATGAAGCTGTTATTTTTTTTACTGAAGCTATTTTTAAAAATGATATAAGGGGGAAATGAAATGAAAAAGAAAAAGTTATTATCTTTGTTAGTAACCACTTGTTTGGCTACGACTACGTTGGTAGCATGTAGCAATGAAGCAAGTAAAGAACCAGAGGTAACAGAAGATGGAAGAGTTGTCTTAACCGGACTTATTACAAAACACCCGCTAACAAAAGATGTTAACAAAATGGAATGGTTAGAGGAAGCAGAGAAACGTGCAGGCGTAGACATTAAATGGGAAGAGGTAACGGCAGATTGGGAGCAGAAAAAAGGTGCAATGCTTGCCGGTGGTGATATTCCAGATCTAATCGTTGGTCCAAACGCAATTACGGACGCAGACTTCTCAAAATTCAAAGGACTATTTGAAGATTTAACACCATTAATCGAAGAACACGCACCAAATATAGAGACCATGTTTGAAGAAAAGTCTGAATTAAAAGTTATTTCAACGCAGCTTAATGGGGAAATTTATGGTTTACCTAAATATCAAAGATATTGGCCTGATACTGCGACAAGACAATTTATCAATCAACAATGGTTAGACAACTTAGGTTTAGAACAACCAACAAATTGGGATGAATTATACACTGTTCTGAAAGCGTTTAAAGAAGAAGATGCAAATGGTAATGGTGATCCAAATGATGAAATACCTATGGACTTTGCCCCTGTTGCAACTGGTGGATTTGGTTTCTTCCACCCTACAGTTCTATTGGGTAGTACTGGTATGACGATCGTTGGTGGCGGTGGCCAAGGGTATTTTGCTGAAGATGGTAAAGTGAACAATTTCTTTGTAGACGAACGTTATAAACAAGTTGTTGAATTTTTAAACAAGCTTTATAAAGAGAAATTGATTAGTGCTGAAGCATTTACTCAGGATTATACCAAATTTCAATCAGTTGCTCGTGGTAAAGGAGAAACTGCAAAGGTTGGTTATACGTATGGTTGGGAACTAACAGACAGATTCGGTAATGAATTGGCACCACAATATTCTTCTCTTGCACCATTAAAAGTGGATGCTAGCTCTACAGTACAGACTTCATGGACGTATGATTATGATGTATTGAACTATGGTGTTAACATGATTCAAATGTCATCAAAAACAAAAGACAAAGCTGCTGCTATGAAATTTATTAATGAATTGTATGATCCAAAGGTTAGTATGCAGGTATTGTTTGGTTCTCTAGGTACTAACATTCAAGATAATGGTGACAAAACATACAGCATTCTTCCTCCAGGAGATGAAAAGATGGATCCGGGTACGTGGAAATGGACATCTTCGTGGGCGGATAATGGACCGTTGTATATTTCAGATTCATTAGAACTAACTTTAGGTACAGATATGCAATCAGTTGATCAGCAAACTGAAGCGCTTCAGAGTGCATTGGATGCTGTTGATACGGAAAACGATGTATTACCTGGAACGTTCTTGAAATATTCTGAAGAAGATAATAATGCAATGAGTCTAGTTAACACTGAACTAATGAACCTAGCGATGGCGAATTTCTCTAAATGGGTTACAAAAGGTGGCGTTGATTCTGAATGGAATGCTTACGTTGAAAAAATGAATCAAATTGGCATTCAAAAAAATATTGATACCACCCAAAAATACTATGATGAGTATAAAACTAAATTACAATAGACTTCATTAAAAGCTTAACGTAATAAATAATTAGGAAGATGCTATACCGCTAATTTTTTGGTATAGCATCTTCTATAAATAAAGGAGAATTTTTTGATGCCCTTTATAAACTCTCAAACTCAAAAAGTTGAAAACATACCCCTAATTCCTTTGCAAAAAAAGAAAACAATCTATAATACGTTTAAACGTGATTATCAATTGTGGCTATTAATTCTTCCTGCGATTATTTGTGTCATTATATTTAACTACATTCCGATGTACGGAATTCAATTAGCCTTTCGTGAATATGACTTTACCGCAGGACTTACTGGGGGAGAATGGGTAGGACTAAAATACTTTGAACAATTTATAAATAGTCATATGTTCATAGATCTTTTAAGAAACACAGTTGTGATTAGTTTAACAACTATTCTAATCGGTTTTCCTGCTCCGATTATTTTAGCATTGTTAATAAATCAAATTAAATGGAAGCGAGGAAAAAAAATCCTCCAGACAACAGTCTATTTACCACATTTTATATCATTAGTGGTGTTAGTAGGGTTGTTAAATGTTCTTTTATCACCAAACACCGGTATTATAGGACTCCTAGTTACTAAACTAGGTTTTGAGGAATTGAACTTATTAGCTTCTACAAAAACGTTTGTGCCGGTCTACGTACTTTCTGACATATGGCAACATGTTGGTTGGAATAGTATTATTTATTTGGCAGCCCTCGCTAGCGTTGATCCACAATTATACGATGCTGCTAAGATTGATGGGGCTAATAGGTGGCAGATTATCCGGAATGTAGAAATTCCAGCTATTATTCCAACGATTATTATCCTCCTCATTCTAAATATGGGGCATATCATTAGCACAGGATTCGAAAAGATCTATCTCATGCAAAATTCTTTAAACCTTCCAGTTTCAGAGGTTATTGAAACGTATGTATATAAAATCGGTATTATTTCTAATCAATTCAGTTATGCCGCAGCCATTGGTTTGTTTAATACCTTAATTAATTTTACTTTATTGTTATTAATGAATTATATTGCAAAAAGAACTTCGAAAATTAGTTTGTGGTAATTAAAAGTCGTTCAATCTACTTTGCAAGGAGGGAAGATCATGAGCTTTCTAAAAACTAAAAATTACACTGAATTACTGTTCGATATTTTTGTCTATACGACATGTGCTTTAGTATTCTTAGTCGTTGCCTATCCTTTGTATTTTGTCGTTATCGCGTCTGTCAGTGATTCGACTCTTGTTTCTACTGGGCAAGTTCTACTTTTCCCAAAAGGCTTTAGTCTTTTTGGATACCAGGAAATTTTGCAAGATTCAAGAATATGGATTGGTTATAGAAATACAATGATCTATGCATTAGGTGGTACCTTTGTTAACTTGTTATTTACATTACCGGCAGCATATGCACTATCAAGACACGAGTTTAGAGCAAGACGTCCGTTAATGTTTTTCTTTGTATTCACGATGTTTTTTAATGGGGGGCTAATACCTACATATCTATTGATGAAAGATTTATCCATGATCGATACAATGTGGGTATTTATCTTTAATCCAGTTACAGTAAATGTATTTAACCTTATTATCACAAGAACATTTTTTGAAAGTACGATACCTAATGAAATGTATGAAGCGGCTATTATGGATGGATGTAATCACTTTAAATTTTTCACGAAAATAGTATTGCCATTATCAAAAGCGGTAATATCCGTAATTGGACTCTATTATCTAGTTTGGCATTGGAATGATTTCTTTACGGGTTTGATTTACATTAGAGATTATAGTTTACAACCGTTACAAATTGTGTTGAGAGATATTCTTATTTCAAACCAGGTATTCGCTGAAGGTGCTGGCAGTGGAGGTGCTGGTGGTGGATATGCTCAAAGATACGCGGATCAAATTAAATATGGGGTTATCATTGTTTCTACCTTACCGATTTTAGTTGTTTATCCGTTTTTACAAAAATATTTTGAAAAAGGCGTTATGATTGGATCGGTCAAGGGATAATTAAATAGAAAGATAGAGATAGCTTTCAGAAATTAATTGATTAAAAAGAACTTAAAAATAGAAAAACGCATTTGGGGATCCCTTTGAATTTCCAATGCGTTTTTCTATAGGTTTATCAACACTTATTTAATCGAAAAATAGAGCGGAAATTGACTATTGATTATTTGGGAGTAGGATTTACTTTTGGGAAAGAGATAAATGATATTTTCATAATTATAAAGCTGGTTAAACTTATCCCAAAAATAGGAATTAAACCTGGTACTTTAATTAATAAAATGATCATAATACCCAATGCTATGATCATTAGTAAGGATTGTATTGGTCTACCAATTGATAAGACAAAGGCATATTTGATATATTCTCTAGTTTTTAAATTAAAATGAACAAATATAGGAAATACATGTAACAAAGTCAATAGATATAAAAATCCTACAATATAAGTAATAATCGTTAGGCATAGGTTGAAAAAGTTGGTCTCTAATTGTTGTAACACTCTTAAATCAATATACAAGACAAACCCTATTACTAAAAATATAAAACCAAGAAGATTAGATTTGAAGAACTCGACTTTAAAAGTATTCCAAAATAATTTAAACATAGATACGTTCTCTGTTGACATGATTAATTTTCTAATTACAGCAAATAGAGCCACAGTAGCTGGAAATATACCGAGTACAAAAAGTCCTAATAAAGAAAAGAAAAGCCATAATATATTTAATAGAAATAAATTAAATGCCCACTCACCAATACGAATATACCAACTTGTTACACCTTTCATATCTACTATTCCTCCAATAAGCATTTTTTTTGCAAACGTAATGTAATTGTAATTTCTCTAATTAATCCTAATGTAATCTAAGTTGATGTCTTCGATATAGTGCAATAGAATCAATTATTAAATGAAGGAAAAGGTATTAACATTATAACATCTTGACAAATAAAAAGAATTTTCATAACCTAAATGTACGTACAAATAAATTATAAGCAAAAAAACACATTCGTTCAAGCTGTTGTTTGATTATTTTAGCATTAAATATATTAGTAATTTTGTAGAGTTATAAAGAGAGTTTAAAAAGAGTAATAAATAATTCGTTTCGTTAGTGTGGATTCCATAAATAATTTCACCTACGAATGTTACACTGCCAAACTATTAATGAAGGGTAGGGAAAAAACTTGAAACATCATCAATATGCATTAACTCCTCCAATGGGGTGGAATAGTTGGGATTGTTATGGTGCTACGGTTAGAGAAGACGAAGTAAAAGGTAATGCAGATTATATGGCAGCAAATTTGAGAAAGTATGGCTGGGAATACGTGGTGGTTGATATTCAATGGTCAGAGCCAGGTGCTGTTTCTTCGGCATATCGCCCATTTGTTCCATTAGAAATGGATGAATACTCAAGGTTAATACCAGCTCTGAATAGGTTTCCTTCTGCAGAGGGTGGAAAAGGTTTTAAGCCATTAGCTGATTATATACATGATCTCGGCTTGAAATTTGGGATTCACATAATGCGAGGGATTCCTCGTCAAGCTGTACATCAAAATACAAAAATACTAGGAACAGATATAACAGCAAGGGACATTGCTAAACCTAATTCTATATGTCCATGGAATACAGATATGTATGGAGTAGATGCTTCAAAAGAAGGCGCTCAGGAATACTACGATTCACTGTTTGAGCTTTATGCAGAGTGGGAAGTGGATTTTGTTAAGGTAGACGATATTGCGGATTCTAAGCTTTACGGCGCACACACTGAAGAAATTAAAATGATTCGGAAAGCGATTGATCGTTGTGATCGTCCGATGGTATTAAGTCTTTCCCCGGGTCCTGCACCACTAGAACACGCAGCTTTATTAGAAGAGAATGCGAATATGTGGAGAATGACCGATGATTATTGGGATCTTTGGGAATTGCTATACAATATGTTTGATCGTTGCTATAAATGGAGTAAAAATAGTGGGCCGGGATATTGGCCAGATGCAGACATGCTGCCTTTAGGTCATATTGGCATTCGATCAGTTGATGGAGGAGCGAGTGACCGTTACACACGATTTACGAAGGATGAGCAAGTAACGATGATGACGCTATGGTCAATCTTTCGTTCGCCACTGATGTTTGGTGGGGAACTACGGGATAATGATAATTGGACATTGTCGTTACTAACAAATGAAGAAGTGCTTGAAGTGCATAAAAATAGCCATAGTGCTCGCCAAGTGTATCGAAAAGATGACAAGGTTGTATGGACTGCGCAAGGAGATGACGTCTTATACGTTGCATTATTTAATATTGGTGAAGATAAACAAGAAGTTACAGTTGATTTTAATCAATTAAACTTGTCTTCATCTGAGCAAGTGCAACTAAGAGATTTGTGGAAGCGTGAACAGTTAGTTTCGGTAAATAATGAGATTAGCTATGAGTTATCGCCACACGAATCGATGCTTTTGAAACTATCTTGATCATTCTATGGTGATGAATTAATGAGTGTAGGTATTCATCTTGATAATCACCGCATTACAAGAAATCCACATTTTCTTCCTAGTGATTTCAAGTCACAACTATTTAAATTAAAAAGGGTAGAGAATTAATTTTATAGCAAATACAAAACAGTGTTGATAGAATCGACACTGTTTTGTATTATCGAAATTTATATTATAAGAGCGCTTAGAATTTCATTGATATCGATAATTTTCATTTATATAAGTAGTTGGAGGTACACCTGTTATTCCCTTAAATACACGACTAAAGTAAAAAGGGTTAGAAAAACCTAGTGCATTACTTACTTCAGAAACATTTCCAGCGTTTTTTTTAAACATTTCAATCGCTTTTTCAATTAATAATTCATTCTGATACCTTTTCACACTTCTACCAGTCTCCTTTTTAAACAATGTGCAGAGATAGGCGTAATTCATTCCAAGAGTACTTGCAATTTCTTCTCCGGTTAATTTATTACTTTCAGATGTTCTTAGAAGTTTTATCATCTGATTAACAATATAATGTTTTTTTGATTCTTGCTGTTCTTCTAAATGACTAGAGTATAGTTCGATAAAAAATTGATAGGTTAATAGAGAAAGCTGTAAAGGCCGTAATGGATGGGGATTTTCATAAAGTGAAACTATGTTCTTAAGTTTGGTGATTATATAGTCTGAATTGTAGACCGTCCCCTGTTTTGGAAGACTTATTTTAGTGGAGTATGTATCCTCATAAATCATAGAAGACCTGGGATAGTACTTATATTCTTCATCTTCCTTAACTTCATTTTGTGGAGAATCATAAAAATGAATATAATACCATTTTGTTCCTGGCATATAGAGTTCCCCACCCCAATGAGATATGTTTTTTCTGAGAAAAAGATATGATCCTGCGTTGATCCGATATTCTGTATCATCTTCAAAAACGTGTATACTGCCTTCTATTACAAAAATAAACACATGAATTTTTTCCATTTTTCGATCTGGATGTCGATATATTCCGTACTTATCTTGTATATACCCGATATCACATACTAATGGTAGGCTATATGAATTCAAATTAATACTATGCAAACCAATCACCTTTAAAATAAATTTATTTTTGTTTTCTAGATTAACATAAAAATATAAAAAAAAGATATGTATTCTGTTGTATTGTGAATTCTAGTTCACGTGATAGTCATTCATAATAGGAGTATATCAATTATAAGAAGGTGACGAATCATGAAGAATGTTAAACTTTTAGATGGAATTTTCAAAGACTCACAGCAGCTCGGAAAAGAATATCTCCTTTATCTAGATGTTGATCGACTCGTAGCATCATGTTATGATGCCGCCTCTCAGACACCGAAAAAACCTCGTTACGGAGGATGGGAAACGATGGGGATCAGTGGACATTCAATTGGTCATTGGCTTTCTGCTGCTTCAACAATGTATGCGGTCACAGGAGATGAGAAATTAAAAGAAAAACTGGATTATGCAATAGACGAACTTGCACTTGTGCAAGCATTTGATCCTGATGGGTATGTCAGTGGGTTTCCTCGAGACTGCTACAATAAAGTTTTTGCAGGTGGGGATTTTGAGGTATCAAATTTTAGTCTAGGCGATTCATGGGTACCATGGTACAGCATTCACAAAATCTATGCGGGCCTTATTGATGCCTATCAGCTTTGTCATAGTGAAAAGGCTCTTGAGGTTGTGATTAAACTTGCAGACTGGGCTAAGAATGGGACAGATCATCTTAACGATGAGCAATTTCAAAGAATGCTGATTTGTGAACATGGTGGAATGAATGAGGCAATGGCTGACCTTTATTTGATTACTGGCAACCGTGAGTATCTTGACCTCGCAATTAGGTTCTGTCATAAAGCTGTTCTTGACCCATTATCTAAGGGAATTGATGAACTTGAAGGTAAACACGCCAATACTCAAATTCCCAAAGTAGTAGGTGCTGCTAAACTCTATGAAATAACTGGCGAAACATACTATCGTGATGCAGCTCATTTCTTTTGGGATCAAGTAACGCAAAACCGCTCATATGTTATAGGTGGAAATTCTAAAAATGAACATTTCGGAATTGAAAATTCAGAAGAACTTGGGATCACGACAACTGAAACATGTAATACCTATAATATGATGAAGCTAACAGAGCATTTGTATAGATGGACCCATAAAGCGGAATATATGGATTACTATGAGAGAGCATTGTATAACCATATTCTCGCATCTCAGGATCCAGATACAGGAATGAAGACGTACTTTGTTTCAACACAACCAGGTCATTTCAAAGTATATTGTTCACCTAATGATTCTTTTTGGTGCTGTACTGGAACTGGGATGGAAAATCCCGCACGCTATACAAGAAGTATTTTTCATCAAAAGGAAAATGACTTGTATGTGAATTTATTTATAGCATCAGAAATAGTCTTAGAGAATAAAAAAATCAAAATCAAACAAGAAACCAAATTCCCTGAGTCAGCTTCTATAAAATTAACAATTAAAGAAGCAAAAGATGAGTTCTTAACTGTTCATTTTCGTGTTCCGTATTGGGCTGCAGGAGAAGTTACTGCCGCTGTTAACGGGGGACAAACCTTCACTAGTAGTGATCGAGATTATCTAACGATTAAAGGTAATTGGAACGATGGTGATGTAATTGATATCACGCTTCCAATGGAACTCCATACGTATAGATCTAAAGATGAATCTACGAAAATCTCTTTTATGTATGGACCAATTGTACTTGCCGGAGCGTTAGGAACAGAAAACTTTCCAGAAACTGATATTTTAGATGATCATTTAAAATTGAATAACCATGCATTAATAAGTGTGCCTACTCTCGTGACAGATGAATCAGATTTAACTAAATGGATTAAACCTGTAGAAGGTGCCCCATTAACGTTTGAAACGGAGTCTGTAGGCAAACCAGGGAATGTCAAGTTAACGCTAATTCCTTTTTACGCCCTACACCATCAACGTTACACATTATATTGGAATGTAATGGACGAAGAAGCTTATGAAAAGTTTTTAACAAAAGAACAAAGCGAAACAGAGAAATTGCAGTCCATCACAGTGGATAGTGTCCAGCCTCATGAACAACAACCAGAGGTTGACCATACTGTAAAAATGCAAAATTCACAATCTGGATATTTGAATCTTGTTCATAGAGGATGGCGGGATAGTCGTGACGACGGTTTCTTCTGCTACGAAATGGCTGTTGAGCCTGAAAAAGAAATGTATTTACATATTACCTATTTTGGCGGCGATCGAGTCTTACACTTTGATGGAAAAGCATACGTACGTGATTTCAAAATTCTTGTTAATGGGACAGAAATTGCGAAGCAGATACTTAAAGGGGATTTGCCTGAAAAACTTTATGATGTTGTTTTTACTATTCCATTCGGTTTGACCAAAGGAAAAGAACAGATTGAAGTCAAATTTGTATCAACCGAAGGAAAAATAGCTGGTGGTGTATACGGGTTAAAGATACTTAATGCCATTCCGTAAAAATTGGTCGATTCTTCCTTAATAAGTTCCTTGTCGATGAGAGATTGAGAGATTCTAATTATATATTCAAATATTCCTAGTACCATCTATAAATAAGATAAGTACGTACAAATTTTAAAAATACCTAATAACTACTCTCTTTCTATGTACCATCTATAAATAAGATAAGTACGTACAAATTTTAAAAATACCTAATAACTACTCTCTTTCTATATAAAAATTTATTAAATTCAAAAATAATCATTGAAAAAGAGTCTGATAATGGTAAAATCTAATTAATCTCATACGTACAAGTTGGACGATAAAATAAATATTGAAAAACTCATTTGTATGAATTTCGTAGATCTACTACTTTTGATTTTTCTTTGTACGTATTATGAAATCTTTCATTTATTAAGACTACTAATTATTTGGAGGGAAGATAACATGGTCGAAAAAATCAATAAATTGCTTATTGAAGAAAAGGCAGTAAACACGATTCGCACTCTTGCCATTGATTCCATTGAAAAAGCGAAATCAGGTCATCCGGGTATGCCGATGGGAATGGCTCCGGCAGGGCATGTCCTTTGGACGAAAGTGATGAATCATAACCCAGCAAATCCTGAATGGTTTAATAGAGATCGTTTTGTATTGTCTGCGGGGCATGGTTCCATGCTACTGTACAGTCTGCTCCACCTGTGTGACTATGACCTAACACTTGAGGATTTGAAGGAGTTCAGACAATGGGGAAGCAAGACGCCAGGCCATCCTGAATTTGGTCATACACCTGGAGTTGATGCAACAACAGGTCCTCTTGGGCAAGGTATTGGAATGGGGGTCGGAATGGCCATGACCGAGGCTCATACGGCTGCGGTGTATAACCAGGATGATTTCCCAGTTGTTGACCACTTTACATATGTTATCTGCGGAGATGGCGACTTAATGGAAGGAATATCGGGTGAGGCAGCTTCTCTTGCAGGCCATCTAAAACTAGGGAAGCTCATTTTGATCTATGATTCTAACGATATTTCCCTTGATGGGGAAGCAAATCTATCTTTTTCAGAAGACGTGGGAAAACGGTTTGAAGCATATGGTTGGCAAGTGCTGCGGGTAGAAGAAGAAAATAATCTTGCTGCCATTGAACAGGCATTAGCAGAGGCGAAGAATGAGCGGTCGAACTTAAAAACAATCCCTTCCAACTATAACTATGAAACGGAAATTATTGCTGCTAGTATCCGGAATATGGATCATCTTTGTCCAGACTTCCCTTGCCGGTGCCCACATAGCAACCATCCCTGGCACCCTACTTCCTGTATTATGGAAGCATCCATTAACGGATTCAGGTATTGAGAGGTTTATGAAGGACTGGAACAGCTTTTAGCTGTAGTTAAATAACTTTTACAGGTAATTCAATTTTACAAGAAGAGAGTTGGAAAAATAAATTCAGCTCTTCAAAACAAAAGGAGAATTCCGATGAAAAACTCTATCGTTATAAACGCAGATTTAGGAAAAGGAACCATTAATAAAAATATATACGGCCACTTCGCTGAACATCTTGGAAGATGTATATATGAAGGAATTTGGGTTGGGAAAGATTCTCATATACAGAACACGAAGGGGATACGCAATGATGTCCTTGAGGCCTTGAAAAATCTTCACGTACCGGTACTTCGCTGGCCGGGTGGCTGCTTTGCCGACGAGTACCACTGGAAGGACGGAATCGGTCCAAAAGAAAACCGCAAACGGATGGTCAACACGCATTGGGGCGGAGTTGTTGAGAACAATCACTTTGGTACGCATGAATTCTTGATGCTTTGCGAAATGCTTGATTGTGAACCATATATCTGTGGAAATGTTGGGAGCGGTACTGTTCAGGAAATGTCTGAATGGGTAGAATACATGACCTTTGAAGGTGAGTCGCCAATGGCAAATTGGAGGAGGGAAAATGGCAAGGAGGAGCCTTGGGACTTAAAGTATTTTGGAGTTGGCAATGAGAATTGGGGCTGTGGCGGAAACATGCGCCCTGAATATTATGCCGACTTGTACCGCCGTTACCAGACGTATGTACGTAATTATGGCGATAACAAAATTTATAAAATTGCCGGCGGTGCCAATGTTGATGACTACAACTGGACAGAAGTGCTGATGAAGAATGCAGGATGGTTAATGGATGGGCTGAGCCTACATTACTATACAATCCCAGGAGACTTCTGGTTAGGAAAAGGTTCGGCTCTTGATTTCCAGGTGGATGAATGGTTTATCACCATGAAAAAATCACTGCATATGGAAGAATTAATCACAAAGCACGGTACCATCATGGATAAATATGATCCTGAGAAACGGGTGGGAATGATCATTGACGAGTGGGGAACGTGGTTTGATGTTGAGCCAGGTACCAACCCAGGATTTTTGTATCAGCAAAATACAATTCGTGATGCATTGGTTGCCGGCGTACACTTCAATATTTTCCATAAGCATAGCGACCGTGTCCAAATGACCAATATCGCCCAGACAGTCAATGTCCTGCAAGCGATGATTTTGACTGAAGGCGATAAGATGATCCTGACTCCAACCTATCATGTGTTTGAAATGTTTAAAGTCCACCAGGATGCACAACTACTGACAGTTGATTCTAACATAAACGATTATGAATACAATGGCGAGAAATTACCACAAGTCAGTGTGTCAGCGTCTAAAAATACAGAAGGCAAAGTCCATATCAGCTTATGTAATCTTGATCATAAGAATGAAGCTGGGCTAGACTTGGATATTCGAGGATTTATTGTTAATGAAACAAGGGTGACCGGAAGAATTTTGACAGCTGGCAGCATGAATGACCATAACACCTTTGAAGAGCCAGAAAAGGTGAAACCAGTGGATTTTAATCAAGTTACAGTGTTAGAAAATAAAGTGTCTGTTCAGCTTCCTCCAATGTCTGTTGTTGTTTTAACGATTGAATAGGGGACATTTGACTATGAGAGAAAAAGGTATGTGCAAGAGTTGTGTAGAAAGTGTAATCGTGACAGAAGAGGTCGTCCAAGAGCTAATGCTTGAGGCTATGGAGGATATGACGAAAGTCGTTTCCGAGGATGTTTATTTAAAACGACTAACTCTTTGCAATTCATGTCCATCCTTGCATTATAGCACGACTTGTATCCATAGCGGATCGATCGTCCGCTACCGGGCAAAGTTCAAAAAGAACAGCTGCCCTTTTCCATTGGCTCCGAAATGGGAGAAGGATCTTGCTCGGCCCTAGCGATTTTAAAAATTGTCAGCTAATCTATTACTTTTCTAAAATCCTGGAAAACAGAAGAATGAAAGGATGAACAGAGGATGAATAAAAATAAGGCGAAAATGATACTGGAAAAAGATTTTAAGGTAGCAGAGATTGATAAGCGTATATATGGGTCTTTTGTTGAACACCTTGGTCGTGCCGTTTACGGGGGAATCTATGAACCTAACCATCCAGAGGCAGATGAGAACGGTTTCAGGCAGGATGTCATTGAAATGGTGAAAGAACTTCAGGTTCCGCTTGTTCGGTATCCGGGCGGTAATTTCGTGTCTGGTTATAATTGGGAAGATGGAGTAGGACCTGTAGCAGGAAGACCCCGCCGTCTTGACCTGGCCTGGAGAACGACCGAAACAAACGAAATTGGAACAAATGAATTCATGCAATGGGCAAAACTTACCAATTCAGAAGTAAATATGGCTGTTAACCTTGGAACCCGGGGAATTGATGCGGCTAGAAACTTAGTAGAATATTGCAATCATCCATCTGGCTCCTTTTATAGTGATCTAAGGATTTCCCATGGATACAAAGAACCTCATAAGATTAAAACATGGTGCCTCGGTAATGAGATGGACGGTCCTTGGCAAATCGGCCATAAGACTGCAGACGAGTATGGCAGAATTGCGGCAGAAGCTGCAAAAGTAATGAAGTGGGTCGATCCATCGATTGAGCTTGTTGCCTGTGGAAGCTCACATCGGAATATGCCTACCTTTGCAGAGTGGGAAGCAACCGTATTGGATCACACCTACGACCATGTCGAATTTATCTCCCTGCATCAATACTATGGAAACCGCGATAATGACGTTGCGAATTATCTGGCCCGATCCCTGGAAATGGATGATTTTATTCGTTCGGTTATTTCCATTGCCGACTATATTAAGGCAAAGAAACGTAGCAAAAAGAAGATTAACCTCGCATTTGATGAGTGGAATGTCTGGTATCATTCGCATGAGTCAGACAAGTTAATTGAACCTTGGAGTGTTGCTCCTCCGCAGCTTGAGGATCACTATAACTTTGAGGATGCTTTATTAGTAGGGTGTATGCTGATTACCATGCTTAAGCATGCTGATCGTTTGAAAATTGCATGCCTGGCCCAATTGGTGAACGTTATTGCACCAATTATGACAGAAGAGAACGGAAAAGCCTGGAAACAAACAATTTTTTATCCGTTTATGCATACCTCAGTATTTGGCCGTGGGGTTGCCTTGAATCCAATCATTTCAAGCCCAAAATATGATAGTAAGGACTTCACCGACGTACCGAAACTTGAGTCTTCAGCTGTCTATAATGAAGAAAATGAGGAGCTCACGATTTTTGCGGTGAACCGAGATTTAGAAGCAGGACTGCTACTAGAGTGCGATATTCGTAATTTTGAAGGCTATAAGGTTGTTGAACATATTGTCCTTGAAAATGACGATTTGAAACAAACCAATTCAGCACAGGCAACACCTGTCGCCCCTCATACGAATGGCGATGCTGCCTTTGATAATGGAATTGTAACTGCCTTCTTGCCAAAGCTTTCTTGGAATGTGATACGTTTAGCGAAATAATAACTTTACAATGCCCATATCTTTGCCAGGTTTTTGTGTGGCAAAGATATGGATTTGTCATTTTCAACAGAACAGTTATAACAAAATAATTGGAAGGGTGACGGAAATGAAAGTAATTCAGGAAAAGTTTGCAGAAAAAGAAGGCAAAACCATAGATTCCTTTACGTTGGTTAATAGAAACGGCATAGAAATCTCTTGTATTAATTACGGATGCACCATTACAAAAATTATTGCGCCTGACCGGAATAGAAACTATGAAAATATTGTCCTCGGTTACGATACTTTGGATGAATATGAAAAGGGAACCGCCTATTTTGGTGCCGTTATTGGAAGGGTAGCTGGACGAATTAAGGGAGCAGCCTTTGATCTCGACGGCATTACCTATCACCTACCGCAAAACGATAACGGAAATCATCTTCATGGCGGATTTAATGGGTTTGATAAAGTTCTATGGACTGCAGAAGCTTTTGAGAACGAAAATGAAATTGGAGTTAAATTTACGTATACCAGCCCAGATGGGGAAGCGGGATATCCGGGAAATGTTTCATTGGCTATTACATACACTCTGAATGATCAGGATGAACTGACGATAAACTATCATGGCCAAACAGATCAAAAAACGCTCCTTACGATGACGAATCACTCTTATTTCAATTTGAGTGGTAACTTAAAAAGAGATACTTTAACACATTCTTTGACATTAAAGAGCAATGCCTTTCTAGAACTGGATCAGGAATTGCTACCGACTGGAACAATTCTAGATGTTGAAGGAACTGAATTTGATTTTCGTAAAGGAAGATTGATTCAAACTGGTGCCGAATCAGAGCATCAACAAAATGTTTTGGCGGGTAAAGGATATGACCACCCCTTCCTGCTAGATGCCAATCATAGTCAGGAAATTCTTTTACAAGATCCTGAAAGTGGGCGAACATTGACCATCGAAACCGATGAAGTAGCAGTCGTCGTTTATTCAGGAACTCAGCTTGCATCTGACGACAAAATTTATGGTGTTCCATCCAGTAAATATTTGGGTATTTGTCTGGAAACACAAGGCTTGCCTGACGCGATTCATCACCCTCATCTACCTTTCTGGATTCTTGATAAGGATAAAGAATATTCCTCGAAAACAAAATATATATTTGGACTGGACAACAACTAAGGAATTATGAAGGGAAGATTGGTGCTTTTCTCACGATGAAGGTATTGGCTTCTTTAGTTTTAATAAGGTTGCCAATAACATTATTGGGATGAGGTCAGATTTTGACTGGCAAGCAGAAAAGTTTTATATATTGATTTATCTTTTTTTTCATAAATTCTTATTAAAGTTTTGCAAGGGAGTGTTACTACATGAGTTCTGTAAATGTTTGGAATGCAGGTTTGTATGATAATAGATTAAGCTTTGTATCTAGCTTAGGAAAAGGAGTAGTTGAGCTACTTCAACCACAAGAGGGAGAAAAAATACTTGATTTGGGTTGTGGAACCGGAGATCTTACATACGAAATTTCTAAGTCAGGTGCGATTGTGACGGGAAGTGATTTCTCAGTAGAAATGATTGAGAAGGCCCGTAAAAAGTATCCTCAAATCCCATTCTTTGTTGAAAATGGAGAAACATTTAGAACAAATGAAAAGTATGATGCTGTTTTTTCGAATGCAGCCCTTCATTGGATGAAACAAGCTACCAAAGTGGTCAAATCCGTGGAGCTAGCATTACATCCAGGAGGTCGCTTTGTAGCTGAATTTGGTGGACAAGGAAATGTTCAAACCGTTATTCGGGGAATAACAGAGGTGCTCTCGGGGGAATATGGAATGAAAGTAGCAGAAAGAAACCCATGGTATTTTCCAAGTATTGGGGAATATAGTACTATACTTGAACAGTACGGATTTAAAGTATCTTATGCTATTCATTTTGATAGACCAACCCCATTAACTGATGGAGAAAAAGGGTTGAATCATTGGTTAGATAGTTTTGCGGATGACTGTGTGTCACGAATGCAAACAAAGTGTGCTTGAAAAGCACACCTGGTACGCAATGCTGCACTTAAGATGAGAGAAGGCCTCTCGCAATCGCTATGCA
>NZ_JBHLVO010000012.1:0-125442 GCF_042433335.1 Metabacillus herbersteinensis | reverse complement strand
AATCATAAAAGAGGTTAATAGAATTGGAAATCATGTGGCTCACTTTTTATGTGATCAAACTCTTGGAAAGTGGCTCAAATTTAGATTATCAAATACATTTGGATCAGTTCTTTTCTTAATTGAATGATCCTTCTTCTAATTCATCTCCTATTAAGTGACTAGTGGTAGCGTCTTATACCGCAAGAGCACTACGGTCCAAATCAAAATTTTTAAACTTAACTTATTCTACAAAAATACAAAAAAACTAGCTATGTTAAGCTAGTTTTTTAAATTCATGGCGTTTTTCTATACGTATTTCAATTTTTTCTAGTGCTTGTTTATCATTAAGTAATTCTTCTGTATTCTCTTGCATTAGCTCTTTAAATGATTTCTTAATAAGTTTCTTCACTATGATTCTCCTTTCTTTTTATTTATCTAAGAGTGATGTATTGGATTAACTATTGAAAAAGTAACTTATATTAATAATAAAACAATTCTGTCACTTAATTGCGACAATAAATCAACAGTTTTGTGAATTTTCTGATTTGTTGGTGCGAATTGGATAACTTTTATGTGGGTTTTGTCAATTGGAATCAAAATGCAGGTGTAAAATTGCGAAGAATTAATCAAAAAAGAAAAGTTCGCAATGCTACATTAGATTGACAAGTTTACGAATGCCATATATTATTAGTTAATTACAAATATTTCGAATAATAGTAAATTTTAGTGCTTATTTAACGACTGTTTAACTGACGATCAAAAGGAGCCCTTCATTCTACCTCAAATCAGAACTTATTTCTCGAATTATTAAAACATTCTAGAGAAAGGGGTTTACAGATTTCACCTATTTAACATTTCCTTCATCATAGACCGAAAAAAAAGATCCCCCACTTAACCTTAATAAACTAGTAAAAACTCCAGGAGAAGAAAATAGAAAATAATAACAGTATGCTTCCAGAAACTAAAAAGGGGATAGTTAGTTTATATGTTAGCTTGTAAGGAATTAAGTAATCTCTTTTTCCCTCAATATCTTCAATTACTTGTTCCATATGATTCGTTTTTTGGAAAAAAAGTCCAAAACTTTTTATAATTGCATTGAAAAACCCACCTTGAATGACAAGCATCGTACTACCAACAACTGTGATAAAGAGAGAACAGTTGAAAAGGGCATTAATCCATAAAAGTAGATTAAAAGAGTGGTTGTTAACGTAAGAGAATAGGATTGATATGAAAAGTGTTCCAAAAAAGACTACTAAATTTAAACGAACCAACTGCATATCACTCCTAAATATAATATTGATCATTATAGCATGTATTATATTTTTGGAATTTTTAATTAACCTGTATTACTGATTTTTATAAATAGATTAAAAGGGGAGATTTTATGAAAAACAGATTAAGTATTAAATTATTCGTTTTAATAGCAGTAGTCGGAATGCTGCTTACCGGTTGTAATTTTGACAAATCAAAAGAGACAGACTCAAAAGCTAGTGAGAGCGAAACCACTGCAGCGGGTCAGGTATTAAATATGGTAGAAGCATCTGAAATTCCAACGATGGATTCTGCTCATGCTCATGATAATGTGTCATTCACTGTATTGAGCAATGTTAACGAAGGTTTATATCGTTTAGGAGAAGATAAACCAGAACTAGCAATAGCCAGTGATGATCAGGTTAGTGAAGATGGGTTAGTTCACACCTTTACTCTACGTGATGCAAAATGGAGTAATGGTGAACCTGTAACTGCTGATGATTTTGTTTATGCATGGCAAAGAGTTTTTAATGAGACGGGGCATTATGCAAGTATGTTTGAAACAGCCAATATTCTTCATGCTAGCGAAATCTTAAAAGGGGAAAAATCAGTTGATGAGCTGGGAGTTAAGGCTCTCGATGAAAAGACACTTGAAGTTACTTTGACAGCACCAACAGCACTTCTTGGACAATACTTAACATTCCCTACGTTCTTACCCCAAAATCAAGAATTTGTAGAGAGTCAAGGGAATAAATATGCTTTAGAAGCTAGTGAATTACTATATAATGGTCCGTTTGTCTTATCGGAATGGAAACACGATGAGAGTTGGAAATACGAGAAAAATCCCGAGTATTGGGATGCTGTTTCTGTAAAACTAGAAGAAATCAATGTATTTGTTGTTAAAGAAGATGCAACTCAGTTAAATCTTTATGAAACGAACAAGGTTGATATTATTAATCTTAGTTCAGCTTCTGTCGATCAATACAAAGATAATGGAGATTTTATTGCTTTAGCGGATTCTGAAATTTTTTTCCTTCGCTTTAACCACAACCATGAAGCTTTGGGAAATGAAAATATTCGTCGTGCGATTGACATGAGTTGGGATAAAAAGGCCCATGTTGATACAATTCTTAACAATGGTTCATCAGCTTTATATGGGTTGGTACCAAAGGGTTTCTCTGTTTCTCCAGATGGTGAAGATTTCCGCGAATTAAATGGAGATTTAAATGCTGATACGATTGAAAAAGCACAAGAGTTCTTTGCTAAGGGTTTAGAAGAAGTAGGTCAAGATTCTGTGGAAATTACCCTTACAGTTTCAGCAGTTGAAGGAAATGATAAAACAGCTGAATATTTAAAAAACCAACTGGAAACGAATTTGCCAGAACTATCAGTTGATATCAAGCTTGTACCAGTAGAACAAAGATATGAATTAGAAACAGCGAAGGAATATGACATGGTTATCTCGGCATGGGGACCAGATTATGTTGATCCAATGACCTATATAGGTATGTGGGTAACAGATGGTTCGGCCAATCGTATGGATTATTCAAACCCTGATTATGATGCCATTGTAAACAAAATTAATTCTGAAAACGATCCTTCCAAGCGTTATCAAATGTTGCTAGATGCTGAAAAGATATTATTTGAAGATGCAGCTATTGCCCCCCTCTATCAACGAGGCTTGGCAGTCCTACAACGTACGAATATCAAAGGTCTAGTGCGTCACCCAAGTGGTCCTGATTTTAGCTTTAAGTGGGCGAATGTAGAAGGTGAATAATGGAGATGAAAAAGAGGTATAACATTTTACCTCTTTTTACTTTTTAAATTTTTTATTTCTAAGACAAGCGAGGTGTGGTTTTGAAAGGTTATGTTGCTGAACGTCTACTGTATATGTTGATAACACTGTTTATTATTGTTTCAATCACCTTCTTTTTGATGCAGCTTCTACCTGGTACACCATTTACGAATCCAGAAAAATTATCTCCAGAACAATTAGAATTAATGAATGAAAAGTATGGCTTGAATGAGCCAGTGGCCATGCAATATGTAAAATATTTAGGAAGTCTGATACAGGGGGATTTAGGGATTTCTTATCAGTATGAGGGACGTTCAGTTAATGAAATTCTCATCGAACGGATCGGTCCGTCTTTCCTAATTGGGTTTCAAGCGCTTGTGTTTGGAGCATTAGTTGGCCTGATGCTAGGGATTACTTCTGCATTAAATCATAATAGTTTCCTAGATTATGGATCTGTGACAATTGCCGTATTAGGAATGTCAATCCCTTCTTTTGTTTTTGCTGCCCTTTTGCAATATTTTATAGGAGTTAAGCTAGGTTGGTTACCTGTAGCATTATGGGAAGGGTATGAAAATACGATCATGCCCTCCTTGGCATTATCAGTGACCGTAATAGCTACAGTCGCTCGGTTTATTCGAACAGAAATGCTTGAAGTTTTGGGCCAAGATTATATTGTTACCGCTAGAGCAAAAGGGATTAGTGAGAAAGCAGTTGTTTTTAAACACATTATACGCAACGCTATGATTCCTGTTGTAACGATGTTAGGACCCTTAGCCGTAGCAATCATGACAGGAACCTTAGTAATTGAGAAAATATTTACTGTACCTGGGCTAGGGGAACAATTTACTAAGTCGATTTTGGTCAATGATTATAGTGTCATTATGGGAGTTACTTTGATGTACAGTGCGTTATTTATTGGAATTGTTTTTATAGTCGATATCCTCTACGGAATCATTGATCCTCGCATTAGTTTTAAAGGAGGTGCATAGACCATGAGACCTCAGAAGCAAGAAATTACTCAGGATTTGTTTGTCCATTCTCCATTGGAAACCAGTAAAGGTGAGGAAATTTCTGGAACGCCAGTCACGTTTTGGAGTGAGGCTTGGAGAAGGTTGAAAAAAAACAGAGGAGCTTTCATTGGTCTTATCACGATCATTCTATTTTCGGTTATGGCCTTGCTTGGTCCTCTTCTAAGTGAACATTCATATTTGGAACAGGACTTAGCTCGTTCCAACTTGCCGCCAAAAGTAGAAAGTTTAGAGTGGCTAGGTTTTGATGGCAAAGATGTTAATGGAATTGATCAATATGAAGCTAGAGGCATTACCGAAAGTTTTTGGTTTGGAACGGATGAATTTGGACGTGATCTTTGGACCAGAGTATGGACGGGTACTCAGATTTCGTTATTTATTGCGATCGTTGCGGCACTATTAGATTTAATCATTGGTGTTGTTTACGGTGGAATTTCTGCTTTTTATGGTGGACGATTGGATAATGCGATGCAGCGTGTTATTGAAGTATTAATCGGTATTCCCAATTTGATTGTTATCATTTTATTTATCCTTATTCTTGAGCCTGGAATTACGTCGATCATCTTAGCTATGGTGATCACAGGTTGGGTGGGGATGGCACGAGTCGTTCGAGGCCAAATATTACAGCTCAAAGGGCAAGAATATGTCCTTGCTGCTCGAACATTAGCAACATCAAATGCGAAAATTATTTGGAAGCATCTGGTTCCTAATGCGATGGGATCTATCATAATAACCTTGATGTTTACGATACCAACCGCTATCTTCTTTGAAGCTTTTCTTAGCTTTATTGGACTAGGGTTACAACCTCCTTTTGCATCTTTAGGTGTGTTAATTGAAGATGGATATAAATCGATGCGATTCTTTTCCTATAAGCTGATTTTCCCAGCAATTGTAATTAGTGCGATTATGATTAGCTTTAATTTACTTGGTGATGGACTGCGTGATGCACTAGATCCTAAAATGAGGAAATAAGAAGGGAGACAGCGATGGAGGATTATATATTAAAGGTAGATAATCTTCATGTTTCCTTTAGGTCACATGATGACATTGGAGAAATAAAAGCAGTACGTGGAGTAAGTTTTGAGTTAAAAAAGGGGGAAACACTAGCAATTGTTGGTGAGTCAGGATCTGGGAAATCAGTAACGGCAAAAAGCTTAATGAGACTACTGCCTAAACAAAATAGTATGATTAAACAGGGTAGTGTAATTTATGAAAAAAAAGATTTACTTAAATATAGCAATAAAGAGATGCAGAAAATACGCGGATCAGAAATATCGATGATTTTTCAAGACCCGATGACGTCACTTAATCCAACCATGACAATAGGTAAACAGATAATAGAAGGATTAAGAAAACATCAAGTCATGGAAAAAAAGGAAGTGATTAAAAGAGCAACGGAACTTCTTGAACTTGTTGGAATTCCTAGTCCTAAAGAGAGGATGAAAAACTTTCCTCATCAGTTTTCTGGCGGAATGAGGCAGAGAGTTGTTATTGCGATGGCACTAGCAAGTAATCCAACTGTATTACTTGCTGATGAGCCTACAACAGCACTTGATGTTACGATACAAGCACAAATCTTAGAATTAATGAAGAACTTACAAAAAAAGACTGGAACAGCGATTATTATTATTACCCATGATTTAGGTGTAGTTGCCAGTATGGCACAGCGTGTGGCGGTCATGTATGCAGGCGAAATTGTTGAAACAGGAACAGTAGATGAGATTTTTTATGAACCAAAACACCCTTATACAATTGGATTACTATTATCCATGCCTAAGTTACATTCCTCTCGTTCACTTAAGTTGATACCAATACCAGGAACACCACCTGATTTAGGTCAATTACCTGAAGGATGTGCGTTTGCAGCCAGGTGCCCTTCTGTTATGAAGGTATGTCACACATTTCCTCCGACTATGACAGAAGTATCTGAAACGCACGTGGTCTCGTGTTGGTTAGAAGATAAACGTGCAACTCGGGTAGAACGTCTAAGTGAATTAGGAGGTTCAGTAAATGAAGGAAAAAGAAAAGTTAATTGAAGTTAAAAACCTAAAAAAATATTTCAGTATAGGTAAAGGTAAAGTATTAAAAGCGGTAGACGACGTATCTTTTGATATTTATAAAGGAGAAACTCTTGGTTTAGTCGGGGAGTCTGGATGTGGGAAGTCGACAATAGGGCGCACGATTATCCAACTATACAATGCCACTTCAGGTCAAGTAAACTATGACGGAAAAGATTCTCGGGAGAAATCAGCTGTAGAGTTAAAAAAAATGAAACGGAATATGCAAATGATATTTCAAGACCCTTATTCATCTCTTAATCCCAGGATGACTGTATTAGAAATAATATCGGAGGGAATTGGCAATCATGAAGCACATCTTAATACGAAGGAAAAAGAAGCTAAAGTTTATCATTTGCTTGAATCAGTAGGTTTAAATAAAAGTCATGCTCAGCGTTATCCACATGAGTTTAGCGGAGGACAAAGACAACGTATTGGAATAGCGCGAGCTCTTGCTGTAGAACCTGAGTTTATCATTGCTGATGAGCCAATTGCGGCGTTAGATGTATCAATCCAAGCTCAAATTGTTAATCTTATGCAAGAATTACAACAAAAAAAGGAACTAACTTATTTATTTATTGCTCATGATTTATCGATGGTTAAACATATCAGTGATCGAATCGCAGTTATGTACCTTGGAGCTATGGTTGAACTAAGCGACAGTGAGAATTTATACGATCATCCTCTTCACCCGTATACACAGGCCTTGCTATCAGCGATTCCTATACCAGACCCCAAGATTGAAAGAACCCGTGAACGCATCATTTTAGAAGGTGACCTACCTAATCCGGTAGACCCACCAAGCGGTTGCCGCTTTCGCACACGCTGCCCAAAGGCTATGCAGATGTGTTCAGAATCGGTACCCATATGGGAGGAAGTTTCTTCAAACCATTTCGTTGCTTGTCACCTTTATCATTAATAAGCTCTTATTAAGAGTAAGCTAGAAAATCATGGCGTATTCGGCAAGACAATGTTCTTCAAGATACTATTTAATTTAATAGATTTTTTTTTATACTTATTGTTGCTCACTTAAAATTGGACTCTATAGTTTTGTTTGACTACAGGAGTCCTTACTGACATCTTACTCTTTACTTTAGCGAATCTCTTGGTATCTGTTATTCACCCTATACTTTCTCATTAAAACAATAGAGAGTCTATTAAAATATTTGTTTGTGATAGGTAACGTAAATCATTTTAGTATTAATTGTCCTGTGTTTAGAGACAAGCAAACAGTCAAAAGGGATTAGCTTTTAATAGAATAGAATGTAGTTAGTTTCTTTGAAAAGAGGTGAGAAAATGCCTAAATTCCGAAAAAGAGTGAAAAAAGTATATCGGGGCGTTAACGAAAACAATGGTAATAGTACCGGTGATTTTGACAATGGCGCTATAGGGAACGAACAAGATGAACCAGCTTCAAGTTGCGGATACTTCAACTTTCAAATCTTTGTTGGAAACAGGTTCAATTTAGAACAAAGGGCAGAGGGCGGCGGACAGATCAATAAAGATGTCGGCACGAACGCAAATCAAGGTGGACAGAACGCTATAAATGGTAGCAAGAGCGCAAATATTAAATCAGAATTCGCAAATGGAAATGGAAGAAGTGGAATTGCTGGAAAAGGAAATGATGAACAAGGTGGACAGCAAGGTATTAAAGTAAGAGACACCAAATTAATAAAGAGCAAAATAAAATCAGCTTCCGAACAATCAAATTAACACTATACCGAATAGTTGCAATCAAAAAGCCCTTTAATCTAAATAGGATTAAAGGGCTTTTTTCTAAGTTTTATGCAAATGAATTATCTGCAGGAAATTAACTATATCTATGAAGCTTGATCACTACTCTGACTTTTATACTTCAACGGATCAAAAGCTCTAAACGTCCTAGTAAACTTCGTCCCAAACCTCTCATCTGCAACGACCGCAGGGTTTAAAACGTCATCTCCGTCTGGTTTAATTCCTTCTTCCACCCACTGTACAAGATCAGTGAAGGCTTCTTGCTCTTCTTGTGGTGTGAAATCACAGTGACCTACGCCGCGAATGGCTCTGGTTACGAGAAGATCACTATTTCCTTTTTCTTTCGCACGTTCAGCATGCAATTGTTGCATGTGGAATGGTACGTATAAATCGCCGATATCGTGTAAAGAAATCATAGGTATTTTGTGGTTTCCTTCCACCTTTGGAACCCCGGTTAACCCTTTATGTTTAGCTGAAGGATGCGCAGTAATTCGTTGAACAGAATCATTTAATTCTTGTTCATCAGCTGATAAAGAACCCATGTCTTTATCAATTTGATAAACAGAGTCTGTAGTATTGACAACGTTTTTCGGTGCTACTAAGAAAGAAGGATCTGTTGGCATGCGATCAAATAAAAAGTTTTTGTAGGACTCGAATGCTGCATCAAATAAAGGTCGTTGTCCGCCTGTTAAGTTCATTGTAACCGCTTTCAATGCTTGGCCATCTTCAGTTAAAATTCCATTAATCCCAAGCTTTGCTTTCATTTCTGGTACCGTTTTTAAGAAGTATTCTTCATCAGCTGGAAACGTTTGAGCTTCCTTTTCAACTCCTGTTAGGGATTGTGCAACTAAACCATAGTCCGTAAAGAAATCAAATAATTCAGTGTCTCCTGTTACACCGCACATAGGCAGTGCTCCGTCGTATGAACTTTTGAATTGCTCCGATAAAACTGCAGTCACGTGTCCACCCATTGAATGTCCTGTGATATAAGTCTTTGTCGGATTTCCTGCAATTCCATTAAATAAGGTACCTAAAGTATGTGTATCTTTCACACCTTGTGCGACATCATAACCATTTGTCCGATAACTAGATGCAGCCCACGCATACCCGTTTTTAATATAATGCTCGCGAATTGAAGGGTTGCTAACTGTTAGCTCTAATCCTGTTCCTCGATAACCATGTGCATAAAGAAGTAGTTCTCCATTCCAATTCTCAGGAACTTCAATCCGATATCCGGCTCCATTATGTACTCCCCAATACCTTTTTGTTTCATAGTCTGCAAGCCCTTCAAAAGGAAGCTTTGCCTCGTCTACAAAGTAGGGTAATACTTGGTTTTGTGTACCTTTATTAGAATCCTTGAGACTAGGTGCAGCGCTAACAACTGCTGATGAAAGAACTAGAGATGTTCCTAAGGTAATCGCCATTATCGATCTTTTTATCATATTTTCTCCCCTTTCTTATACTCGTACTACTTAATGATTGATTATTATGAAAATTAAGTCAAATGTTGTAATATCAAAAGTTTCAACAAGTTACGACATATACAGCACGATGATTTTAGAATTGAGTCTAAATATAAAAATTTACAATGAACTCAGAAAACATTTGAAATAAAGTCATGAAGAGGTGGTAGAAACGATTGCGACATTATCTGATATTGATTTGTTACCCGATTATCGTACATAGACTAGAAAACTTATCGATAGGTTTAGAGTTAAATTGAAAGCAATTGGTCTATTAAAATAGTATAAATATATGTGAATAGAAGTAGGTTGTGGAGTATACTTGCAATATATTGAGGCTGCTTTAACAACTTATTTAATGCTAAAAAAGGCTGTTCGAAGAGCAAACTTGCCTCTCGAACAGCCTTTTTTTATTAAAGAAAAAACACAAAAATGATTACAGCTAAAACAATACGATAAATAGCAAACGGCGTGAGTTTCACTTTGTCGATGAGCTTCAAGAAGAAGCGGATGGAAATTAATGCGAATACGAAGGCACTAATAAAACCGCCAATGAAAAACGGTAGAGCATCCATCGAAAAGTACTCAAGATTTTTAATAAAGGATATTCCACTTGCTCCGGCCATAATTGGAACTGCCATAATAAAGGTGAAATCAGCAGCAGTACGGTGATTCATCCCGAGTAAAACACCACCGGAAATGGTTGCGCCTGACCTGGAGAAACCAGGCCAAAGTGAGAAGCATTGAATGAGTCCAACTGCAAATGCTTGTTTATGGGTAATTTGATCAACTGATAAGATTTTTGGATTTTTTGGCCCGAGTTTATCAGCCAAAATCATAAAAACAGCACCGATGACTAAACCAACTAACACAGTACGTATTGAAAATAAATTTTCATCAATATAATCTTCAAAAAGAACTCCTAAAATACCTGCAGGAATTAAACCTACAATAACTTGCGATAATTTGAGACGGTTGGGTTGATGTTCTTTGTCTTTGTTCTTACGACCTAATCCCAATAAATCAATAAAGCGATCTCTAAATGTTATCACCACAGCTAAAATTGAACCAAGTTGAATGACAACTTTAAATGTATTTGCAACATATTTTCCTAAGAATTGTTCAGATTGCAACCACATCTCATCGACGATTATCATATGTCCAGTGGACGAAACTGGAGCAAATTCTGTTAACCCTTCAACCATTCCTAGAATAAGGGCTTTTATAATTGTAAGAAAATCCATATTTTTAGTTTCTCCTTTTTACCTATCTATAAATGTAGAGGTTCCAAGTTTTCTCCTTTATGAGATTCTTCGTTTTTTGCGAATAAAGAAAAAAAGAAACAAAATGATCCCTAATCCGATCAAGGCATAAGCAATAGTAGAGTAGATGTCCATAAAGTGAACGATATCTTCCCATGATCCTCCAACAGCAGCACCAAGCGAGACAAGGACAATGTTCCATATCAATGTTCCAACTGTTGTAAAAAGAAGAAAGAGTGAGAACTTCATATTAGACATACCGGCAGGAATAGAGATAAGACTTCGTATTAATGGAATCATTCGGCAAAATAAAACCGTCCAATACCCATATTTATCAAACCAAGCATCTGCTTTATGAATATCCTCTTTACTAACACGGAGAATGTGACCCCATCGATCAACGATCTTCTCCAGTCTTTCTACGTCAAGTAAAGTGCCTAAAAAGTAAAGGATTATAGCACCCACAACAGATCCGATGGTAGCTGCCACAATGACACCTGGTATCGTTAGGTCTGTATAAGTAGTCATAAATCCTCCGAAAGTGAGAATAACCTCGGAAGGAATAGGAGGGAAAATATTTTCAAAAGCAATCATTAATAGAATACCAATATAACCAAACTGTTCCATAAATTCTGTAATCCAGTTTTGCATGTCATACCTCCGAATTGATTTTAAACTTTAGTAGGTCAAGTTAAACCTATAATATATGCAAGTTATAAATATACATTTTATTCTTTTCTAGATCAATGATTTCTTCAGATTCCACAAATCAATATAAGCGTCAGTCATAGTTTAAATCAGCATAAAAACGGAAGTATAGGAAACGATCTGGTGCGATAAAAAAAAAGATGGTTATTTACTGTTAAAGTTTCAATCAGTATTTTCAATAAAACCGTCCAATAATGAAACTAGCTTTACATCGTCTTCAACAAATATCTTAAACATGATTATTCTCCCCGGCAAATTTCTATAGATGATTGTATTGTACTAGAGAATGAATGGAAAGTAATATGACTTATAGTTGTTTTTGTGTCTTTGTAAAAAAGAATATTTTGAATTTTCGTTGAAATTATTTTGTAATCTTGTATACTTGTAATACAAGTAAGTAAAAGCGCTTACATTATTACAAAGGGGTGGAGCATGTGATCAAAAGAAAGTGGAAGATAATCATTTCCATTTTGACACTTATTTTTATTACGATTGTGGGTGTTCAAACTGCAGCTGTAAACGAGGAGAAAAAGTTTATTTCTGTAGCAACTGCATCCACAGGGGGAACGTATTATCCAATTGGTGTTGGGATGGCAAACATTTGGAGTACAAAGCTTAAAGAAGAAAAGATTCAAGCAAGTGGACAATCCTCTGCGGGTTCAATTGAAAATATTGAATTGCTTCGTGAAGGTGAAGCACATCTTGCAATTTTACAAGGATTAATCTCTTCTCAAGCCTATGAAGGGGAAAGTACGTTTGAGGGAAAGCGATATGAAGATTTGCGGACGATTTCGATGCTATGGCCAAACGTAGAGCACTTTGTCCTCATGAACGACAAAGTAAAAACTGGAACGATTGAGGAACTTGAGGGTACACAATTTTCCGTTGGTCCACAGGCTAGCGGAACTGAACAATCAACAGTTGTTATGATGGAAGGCCTTGGTCTAACAAAGAAAGATATTTCACCTGAGTATTTGGGCTACAGTGATACCGTGTCTGCTATGCGTGATGGACGTTTAGACGGGGGTTCTATGCCAGCAGGTATTCCAATATCGGCAGTTACTGATATGTATGCAAGTAATGTGAAAGCAACTGTTTTAGAAGTGACGGATGAACAGCTTGATGCAATTAATGCTGTATCAAATAGTTGGTACCGCTACATTATTCCAGGGGGGACCTATCCACGTATCGAAGAAGATATACAGACGATTGCACAACCTAATCTGTTATCCACGTCTAAAGAAATTGATGAAGAAACGATTTACTTACTTACAAAAGCATTATATGAAAATCTTGATGAAATGTATGAAGTCCATAGTTCTGCAAAAGACATGACATTAGAAACGGCTCTAGATGGGGTTTCAGTGCCTTTGCATGCAGGAGCTTATAAATATTTTAAAGAAGCCGGAGTCGACATACCGGAAAATATAATACCGCCTGAAGCGAAATAATACGATAAAAAAGGAGGAGGGAATCAAATGACAAATACAGGTGAATATCAAGTAATTAAGCCAACTGACCTTGATAAAGAAGCAGGCGGTGGCATGAGAACTCTTACCGGATCATACAAAGTAGTTGCTGGGACTATTGCGGTCTTATTTTCAAGTTTTGCTATTTACACAAATGGCTTATCTAACATTCAAGAGATTTATAGGAATTTAATTTTCCTTGCCATTCTGTTAGTGTTAACCTTTTTTCTATATCCAGCTAGAAAATCATCAAATAGTCAAAAATTCGCTTTAATCGATTATGTATTCGTTGCTCTATCAATTGCAGGACTAGGTTATCTTCTCTTAAACTATACAACGATACACGTTGACAGAGGATCCCAACCTATCCTTATCGACTATATTTTTGGAGCTATCACGATTATCGTTTTGCTTGAGGCTGCACGACGAGCAGTAGGGTTGTTCATACCTATCTTGTGTGGAAGTGCAATTGTTTATGCTTTGTTTGGAACGTATTTCCCTTGGATTTTTGGACATGCTGGCTTTTCGTTAGACCGTCTTCTATATAGACTCTACATGACTACTGAAGGTGTATTAGGTCTTACACTGTCAACAGCATCTACATTTATCGTGATGTTTGTTTTATTCGGTGCATTCTTGTCAGTAAGTGGAGCAACACAGCTTTTTAATGATCTTGCTTTAGCGATTGCAGGAAGGAAACGCGGAGGACCTGCCCAAGTTGCAGTCATTTCAAGTGCTTTAACAGGCTCTTTAAGTGGAAGCGCGGTTGCAAATGTTGCAACAACAGGTGCCTTTACCATTCCTTTAATGAAATCGATTGGGTTAAAGCCAAAGTTTGCTGCTGCAGTTGAGGCTGCTGCGTCAACCGGTGGAATGATTATGCCTCCGATTATGGGTGCTGCTGCCTTTATTATGGCTGGTTTCCTAGGTATCTCGTATACTACGGTTATTTTAGCAGCAATTATTCCTAGTTTCCTCTATTATATGGCGCTTATTTTTGCGATTGATATAGAAGCAAAAAAACTTGGACTAAAAGGAATTAGCAAAGAAAATATTCCGAATGTTTTTCAAATCCTAAAAGACCGTGGTGTGTTGCTCATTCCGATTATTGTTGTTATTGGAACATTACTAGTGGGCAAAACAGCATTATTTGCGGGCTTTGCGGGGATTGGATCGGTTATTGTGGCAAGTTGGCTTACAAGAGATAAATCATCAAGAATTACATTTTCTAAAGTTATCCAAGCTTTTATTGAAGGTGGAAAAGGAACGATTCAGGTGGGGGTTGCCTGTGCGGCCATCGGAATTATTATCTGTGTTGTGACCATGACTGGGATTGGTTCGACGCTCGCCTTTAATATTGTCGAGATGACAGGCGGGACACTTTGGCTAATTTTAGTTGTCGTCATGTTAACATGTATCGTACTAAGCATGGGATTACCGTCAACAGCCCTATATATTGTTGTTGCTGTCACCGCTGCACCTGCACTCATTGAAGCAGGGGTAAACCCAATAGCCGCCCACTTTTTTGTATTTTGGTTTGGTGCTTTATCAAACATCACACCACCAGTGGCATTGGCATCTTATACGGCTGCGGGTCTGGCGGGAGCAAACGCGATGCAGACATCATGGGAAGCACTTAGAATATCACTGCCAGGCTTTATCATTCCATTTATGATTGCCTACAATCCAATTATTCTCCTTCAGCCAGGAGATGGCGAGACGTTGAGTATTCTATCCATCGCACTTGTTGTTATTACATGCACAGCTGGTATATATGCACTTGCTTGTGCGCTAGGGAACTATCTCAATGGCAAGTTAACGATCGTGGAACGAATCCTTTTCTTTGCAGGTGCTATACTGCTTATCAAGCCAGGTATGCTTACGGATATAGCAGGACTAATTATTTGTTCAGCTGCGGTACTTTTTCATCTAGCAAGGGTTAAGAGAAGAGAATCAATGGAACTTAGTATATAAAGGAGCCTACAACTTTGAAAATCCAACGCAGAAAGATTTCGGCTCAAGTACTAGATGAACTTAAAGATATGATTAAAGAAAACAAGTTTCCTCCAAATCACCCGTTGCCATCTGAAAATGAACTGGCTACCATGTTTGGGGTCAGTCGTGCCCCTGTTCGGGAAGCATTAAGCGTTCTGTCAGCAAGCGGGATTATCGAATCGCGACAAGGTGGTAGAAGCTTTGTAAAAGAGATTAAATTAGCGAATATGCTTGAAATGTTAGCCATAGAGCTAATCCCTATGGAACAAATCTATGAGTTACTGGAAATGAGGATCATTATGGAAACAGAGGCTGCATCACTTGCAGCTCTGCGCCATGATGCTGCTGATTTAGAAAAAATCGAAAAATCACTAAACGATTTTCAGATTACCTTAACGAATTTAGAGGCTGTTGGTGACCAAGCAGATGTCAATTTTCACAAGCATGTAATGAATGCAACAAAAAACAATTTTCTTATTCAAGTAATGGAGAACATTGATAATCTCTATCGGAAAACGATTTCCTTTACATTAAAGAAAAACATAGGGTTACCTAATAAACGAGAGCAAGTGTTTAAAGAACACCAAAACATCTTTTTAGCAATAAAGGAAAGAGATGAAAAAAAAGCAGCCCTTGCCATGAAAATTCATCTTGAAAATGTAATGAGCAAATTAAAATAGAGTGAACTTAATTGAAAGAAGGTGCCATCATGATAACCGAAGAAATCATTCATCGGTTAAAAAACATCATGGATTCTGAAGATCGAATTTTGATGGAAAAAGCGGATTTGGTTTCCTATTCCTATGACGCATCGTTTGGCACATATTTCCCTGACCTTGTTTTGCAACCTATTTCCACGGAAGAAGTGGTAGGCATAGTGAAACTTGCAAATGAATTTACGATTCCAATTTATCCGAGGGGAACTGGCACTAGCTTAAGTGGTGGCCCTCTACCGGTTCATGGCGGAATCGTACTAGATTTCTCAAGGTGGAGTCAAACATTGATTATTGATGCGGCAGATACGATTGCCATTGTTTCACCTGGAGTGATAACAGCGGATATTGATAGTGAAGCAAAAAAGCATGGCCTTATGTATCCTCCTGACCCTAGCAGTTCTCATGTGTCGACAATAGGAGGGAATTTAGCTGAAAATGCAGGAGGCCCCCGCGGTTTAAAATATGGAGTTACCAAAGATTATGTACTAGGGCTTGAAGTCGTTACTCCTGAAGGGGAGGTTATTCGAACAGGCGGAAGAACGATCAAGAATGTAACTGGTTATGATTTAACAAAACTGATTGTCGGATCAGAAGGGACATTGGGCATCATTACAGAAGCAATCCTTCAGCTTATACCGAGACCACTTTCCACACAAACGATTATGGTCATCTTTGATGATATTGTTGACGCGGGCCATGCAATTTCATCCGTACTCACGTCAGGAATATTGCCTTCTAAAATGGAGATCATGGACCAAGCATCCATCATAGCTGTTGAAGAATATCAACCGATTGGTCTGCCAGTTGATGTTGATGCCATGATCCTGATTGAGCTAGATGGACATCCTTTAGCCATAAAGGATGAAAGTGAAATCGTAAAGCGGGTTTGCCTTGAAGTAGGGGCAAGGGATGTTGAGATAGCAAAAGACGACGCTGCAGCCTCAAAGCTATGGAAAGCGCGAAAACTAGTTTCACCTGCGATTGTACGAAAAAAACCTACAAAAATATCAGAGGATGCCACAATACCGAGAAGCAAAATACCTGAAATGTTTAAGAGATTACAAGAAATTAAAGCAAAGTACGAAATTGATCTAGTCGTATTTGGTCACGCGGGTGATGGAAACCTTCACCCAAATATTATCACCAATAAACAGGACAAAGAGGAAATGAAGCGTGTAGAGAAGGCTGTTGAAGAAATTTTTGCGACAGCAATTGAATTAGGCGGTACTCTTTCAGGAGAGCATGGAATTGGGACAATGAAAGCACCATTCATGGTAATGGAGCTTGGAGAAGCTGGAGTGGACATGATGAAACGGATTAAGATGGCGTGGGATCCTAACAATATTTTAAATCCAGGCAAAATTTTTGCTGAAAAAGGACAAAGGCTAGTGTTAGTAGATGAGTAGTAAGCTAGCTTATAAGGAAACGTTCGACTGTGTCCAATGCGGCTATTGCCTTCCCGCTTGTCCCACTTATGTAACGATGGGGAAGGAACGCCATTCGCCACGCGGTCGCATAAACCTTGTCCAAATGGCTGCTGAAGGAAAAATTGCTCTTAATGAGATTGAAGATTCACTTGACCTTTGTTTAGGTTGTCGAGCATGTGAAACTGTCTGCCCAACAAATGTGCAATATGGTAAAATTCTTGAATCATTCAAGGAGGCAAAAGCAGAAACAAAGGATACATCACTAATTGAAAAATTGACATTACAAAAAGCATTACCAAATAAATTGTTACTCCGAACTCTAACAAAATCGCTCGGAGTGTATCAAAAAACAAAGCTTGATAAATTGGTACGAAAAAGCAACTTACTCGGTTTTCTTCCAGAGCAGCTGCGTGCATTTGAGGAAATCACTCCAACAGTTGAAAACCCTAAAAAGCAGATGCGAAAAAATACTGTACTACCGGCTCAAGGAAAAGTAAAAGCACGAATCGGTTTTTTTACGGGATGTATTATGGATGTGTTTTTTTCAAGAATCAATGATTTAAGCATAAAGCTTTTGCAACATGCAGGTTGTGAAGTAACCATTATCAAGGAACAAACGTGTTGCGGGGCGTTGCAGCATCATAGTGGCGACAAATCGTACTCGAAAAAGCTTGCGAAAGAAAACATTGCAGCATTTGAAAAACATAATTTTGATTATGTGGTAAACAGTATTGGTGGCTGTGGTGCAATGCTTGTTGAATATAATCATCTGCTCGGAGACGAACAAGAGTGGACAGAACGAGCGAAGGACTTTGCAAAAAGAAATAAAGATATAAGTGTAATTTTGAATGATCTTGGGATTTCTTTTGAGAAGGAAATTAAAGGGGTAGCCACTTATCAGCCATCCTGTCATCTTCTAAATGTACAGAGAGTAGTAAACGATCCGATCAGTTTACTCACTTCCATCCCTGGCCTTACGTATATTCCCCTTCCAAAAGCAGATATGTGCTGTGGCTCAGCTGGAATCTACAATATTGTTCATTATGAGGAGTCAATGGACATCCTCGATGAAAAAATGAAATCCGTTCACAAAATCACACCTGATACTATCGTTACTTCTAACCCTGGCTGTCATCTCCAAATGTGCCTAGGGGTAAAACGTGAAGGTCTTGAGGAAAAAATAAAAGTTGTTCACATAGTGGAACTATTAGCAGAAGCTTGCGAACTCTCATAAGAAAGCAGGTAGACGACATGTATGATTACATCATTATCGGTGGCGGAATAGTTGGGCTCTCTGTAGGGATGGAACTCTATAAGAAAAATCCCAAAGCGAAAATTGCGATACTAGAAAAAGAAAATCATGTAGCAGCCCATCAAACTGGTCATAACAGTGGGGTCATTCATTCGGGTATCTATTATAAACCTGGAAGCTCTAAAGCACTTCTCGCAAAAAGGGGAAGCGAAACTATGACACAGTTTTGCCGGCAACATGACTTAGATGTTGATATTTGCGGTAAAGTTATTGTTGCTAGCCTAGACGAAGAACTTCCGCTTCTTGAAAATTTATATCAACGTGGCGCTCAGAATGGTCTTGATATCCGCTTAATTGAAAAGGAAGAGCTCCATGAAATAGAGCCTCACGTGAACGGGATGAGAGCCATCCATGTACCGATGGCTGGAATTGTTAATTATAAACAAGTAGCAGAAAAGATGAGAGAGCTCATTATCCAAAAAGGTGGGGAAATCCTATTAAACCACAAGGTATTGTCGATTAATGAAACATCAAAGGAAGTAATCATTGAGACAAACCAAGGTGAAATAACAGGAGCCTATTTTATTAACTGTGCAGGTCTACATTCCGATCGAATCGCAAAACTAGCTAAAGTAAAAACAGATGTCAGGATTATTCCATTTAGAGGAGAATACTATCAATTAAAACCAGAGAAAAGAGAGTTAGTTAAAAATTTAATCTATCCTGTTCCCAACCCTAATTTTCCTTTCTTAGGTGTTCATTTTACTAGAATGATTGATGGAACCATTGATGTTGGTCCAAATGCCGTTTTAAGCTTAAAACGTGAAGGTTACTCAAAAACAGATATAAACTTATTGGATATGAAGGATGTCCTCTATTTTAAAGGGTTTTGGAAGCTGGCTGGCCAGTATATGAAAGAAGGAACGGACGAAATAATTCGATCCTTTTCGAAAAAGCGTTTTATCCAAAGCGCTCAAAAGTTAATGCCTGATATTACAGAGGATGATATCATTCCTGGTCCTGCCGGTGTTCGTGCCCAAGCATTAAAGAATGACGGCACACTTGTAGATGACTTTTTCATCATGGCTGGACAACGTTCCATCCATGTATTAAACGCTCCTTCTCCTGCCGCAACCGCATCACTCGAAATTGGAAAGGAAATTGTTAAGCGGATTGATGAAACATTTTTACTAGATTCAGTGATTTGAAGGTGCAAAGGCTAATGTCTTGCACCTTTTTTTGTCTGAAAAAAATTAAATATTCAAATTGTAAAATAAATTCTGAAAATGGTTGAAATAGAGGTGAAATAGTGGTTTAATAATTTTAAACATATAACATATCAGATATGTGATGTCTGTTAGGATAGGTGGTGAGTTTGTGAATATAGAAAAAATCATCACAAAGAAAGTCTCAGAATCTGTTGGTGAACAGATTGAAAAGATGATTGAATCTGGAACCTTTAAAGCTGGGGAAAAACTTCCTTCTGTTCGAGAGCTTTGTGAAATGTTTGGCGTAGGGCGCTCTGCTGTCCGAGATGCAATTACTGCCTTGAAAGGGAAAGGCGCTGTTGATGTAAAACAAGGAGAAGGCACGTATGTTTGTGAATTTGATTCTACAAAATTATTTAATTCAACTTTGCTACTCCCGAGCACTAAAGATATAAAGGAACTCGTTCAGGTGAGGAAGATACTTGAAACCGCTATTGCAGAGATGGCCGCACTAAATCGCACTGAATATGACTTGCTGAATATGAAGGAAATCTTATCTACTCAAGTAACTAGTGGTTGGGAAGCAGATTATCAGTTTCATATGGCAATTGCTAAAGCTGCTGGAAACGAAATTCTCATTCAGTTAATGCAATGTATTTCCACAACAACGAAAAAAGCGATGAATGATTTTCATAAAACGATTCAAACGAATAAGTCTACCGTTAAACAAATTGCGGAACAGCATCTAGAAATTTATGAGTACATCAAACTAGGTGAACCAAAAAAGGCGCATCAAAAAATGAGTGAACACTTAAACCAGGTGGAAGAACTCATGCAAAACAGTGTTTTATCCAACTTTTCACTATAAAACAGCTATTTTTTTGAAACACTAACAAAACAATGTTTCTTAATACGCAACACGAGGGGGTATAAGTTTTGATAGTAGCAGAACTGCTCACAGAATTAAAGACAATCTTACCTGAAGAACAAATCATTGAAACGAGAAACCAAAACCACCCACTAGGAAATAGTGGACAGGTGACAGTCTATCCAAAACTAGAAGAAGAAATTGTAAGCGTTTTAAAATTCGCAAACGACAACGGAAAAACAATTACAGTCGTTGGCGGCGGTACGAAAAGAGGATATGGAGGACTGACTGAGTCTGCTGATATCTTACTGTCGCTAGCTAACTATAAGGGAATTATCGAGCATGTTGTCGGTGACATGACATTAACAGTCAAGGCGGGAACGACCTTTAAAGAATTACAGAATTACTTGGCAGGGCATAACCAAAAGGTTTCACTAGATCCCGCGTGGCCTGAGTACTCAACAATTGGTGGCATCGTCGCTTCAAATGAAAGCGGTCCTAAACGGTTGGGATACGGTTCTTCGCGAGACGTAGTGATTGGACTTCGCATCGTCTATCCAGATGGAAAAGTGATCCGTTCTGGTGGCAAGGTCGTGAAAAATGTTGCTGGCTATGACATGAACAAGCTGTTTATTGGTTCAATGGGGACGCTTGGAGTTGTTTCTGAAATCACCTTAAAGCTCCGTCCACAAGCTAAATATGAAAGTCTTATTCTTGTATCCTTTCCAGAAGGTAACCTTGAGGAAGTTGGTGCTTTTGCAATCAAGCTATTAGACTCCATGCTCGAACCAATTACTCTTGAATTAGTAAGTCCGGCTTTAGCGGAAAGCTTAACAGGAGAGAAGTCTTTCACCTTAGCCATCAGCTTTGAAGATGTTGAAAGCTCGGTTCATTATCAAGAGGATTTTGTTCGGAAAATTCAACCCAACAACACAAAGCTGAACCTTCTTCAACAACAGCAAGCACGTACGTTTTGGGAGAAATTTTATAAACAGAGCCCAAACGGGGCAGCACCAACACCGGAACAAGAAACAGAATGTACGTTGAAAATTGGTGTGAAAAACTTAGATGTTATTAAAGTGCTCAAAGAAAGTCAGCTTCTTCATGACAGCTTCAATTTAGATATCAAAGCAAATGGCGGGTTAGGGCACGGATTGTGTCATGTTCATTTAAAAGGAGCAAGTCAGGATGTTGTATCAGCGATTCAGCAACTAAGAGATTTCGTTGAAAGTCTAGAAGGTTACGTGATTGTAAAGCATCTACCTTACAATCTCCGTCAAAAAGTAAATGTATGGGGAGAGACACCGTCTTATTTTTTCCTGTTAGAAGGAATTAAGCAAAAAGTGGATCCACGTAGAATGTTAAATCCAAAACGATTCGTGGGAGGGATTTAGTCGTGAGCATAAGAGAGAGTGACTTAAAGCAAGACCCACCGTGTGCGACAACAAGCTTAAGTAATTATCTTTGGAAAGATCAGCCTGATGAGAATAAGTGGGCAGACTGTGTTCATTGTGGAATGTGCTTGGAAGCTTGTCCGACTTATGAGCTTACCGGTCAGGAACAGCATTCACCACGTGGGAGAGTTCATCTGATTAAGTCAGTTGCAGAAGGAAAGCTCGAAGTGAATGAGCAGTTCATGGATCCGGTTTTTGCGTGCCTCGATTGTCGAGCTTGTACAACCGCATGTCCTGCCGATGTTGATGTAGGTGGATTGATTGAAGAAGCACGTGGGCAAATTCGTCAGGCCATGCCGCTCACTGGATGGAAAGGATCAGTTAGTAAACTTTTCTTAAAGGGAATTTTCCCACATCAAAGTCGTTTAAACTCAGTTGGCAGCTTATTGAAATTTTATCAAAAAAGTGGGATGCAAAAGGTTGTTCGAAAAACAGGGGTAATGAAAATCATGCCACAGCACTTAGTTGAAATGGAAGCAATTATGCCTGAGATCTCAACGCCAGTTCGTAAAAGATACAAAAATGAGAAAGTCATTAAAGGAAAAGGCAAAACAAAAAATGAAGTGGCCTTATTAACAGGTTGCGTCATGGACGTGATGTTCAGTGATATAAACGAATCGACAATTAATGTGTTGACTCGGAACGGAAATGATGTCGTAATCCCGCAAAACCAAACGTGCTGTGGGGCGCTACATGTTCATGCGGGTGATCGTGACACAGGAAGAAAGCTTGCAAAGCAAAATATTGAAGCGTTTCAAAATGCCGATAAAATTATCGTCAATGCAGCTGGCTGTGGTTGTATGATGCAGGAGTACGCAGAGTTGTTCCGCGAAGAAGATACAGAGTGGCACGAAAGAGCAGAAGAGTTTTCGGCAAAAGTAGAAGACATTTCAAAGTACCTTCATGACACAGGCTACGAAATACCAAAAGCTAAATTGAACGCTCGGGTTACTTATCATGATGCATGTCATCTAGCACATGGTCAAGGAGTAAGACAGGAGCCACGAAATATTATACTCGATATTCCTGGGGTCGAAATGGTACATATGCCAAACGCTGATCGTTGCTGTGGAAGTGCTGGCATTTACAATATTACAAACCCTGAAATGGCGGGTGCTGTGCTTGAAAGTAAAATGAAAAATGTCCCTGACGATGTTGAGATGATCTCAATGGGTAATCCGGGCTGTATGCTACAAATGGCAATGGGTGTTCAAAAGTATGGTCGAAATCAAAAGGTGGTTCATACAATTCAATTATTAGATTGGGCCTATCAAAAAGAGGAATCTGTAAAGGAGTGATTAGAAATGGCGACCAAAGTCAAATCCAAGGACAAACACATTCAAAGTCTAGCAAGTCTAGTTGAAGGGTCTTACTCCATTCTCTATCAAAAAGAAGATTTACTCGCTTATGATTGCGACGGTTTTACCCTTCATAAGCATCTACCAAAGGCAGTTGTTTTTCCAAAGAATACCCAAGAAGTTGCCAACCTAGTAAAATACTGCGCTGAAAATCAGCTGCCATTCCTAGCACGTGGAGCGGGAACAGGTTTAAGTGGTGGAGCGATCCCTCTAAATGGAGAGGTTATCATTAGCTTAGTTAAAATGAAAAGCTTGCTAAGTGTAGATTTGGAGAATCGGCGTGCCGTAGTGCAACCAGGATTCGTGAATCTTAAACTAACAAACTCGATATCTGATAAAGGCTATTATTATGCACCAGATCCTTCGAGCCAATCCTGCTGTACAATCGGAGGAAATGTTGCCGAAAATGCTGGTGGAGCCCATTGTCTTAAATATGGTGTGACAACAAATCACATTTTAGGACTAGAGGTTGTCATGCCAAACGGAGAAATTGTTGAAATCGGCAAAAGTGGAATTGCCGATGCGCCAGGGTATGATTTACTTGGATTGTTAACAGGATCAGAAGGGACGCTTGGAATTGTTACAAAGATAACCGTGCGAATCTTGAAAAACCCTGAATCAAAGCAAACGGTGCTCGCATATTTTGATTCAGTTGCAGATGGGAGTCAAGCTGTATCAGATATCATTTCAGCAGGTATTGTTCCAGCTGCTCTTGAAATGATGGATAAAATTGCAATTGAAGGTGTGGAGGCGGCAGCCTTTCCTGTAGGACATCCAAAGGACATCGAAGCAGTGTTATTAATTGAAGTGGATGGAATTTCTGCCGGTATTGATGAACAAATAAATCATATTCTTGAGGTATGTAAAAGTCGAAACGTCCGCGAAGTGAGAGCCGCGAAAGATGAGCAGGAAAGAGCAGCATGGTGGGCGAATCGAAAAACAGGATTCGGGGCGATGGGAGCTATTTCTCCAGACTATTTAGTACAAGATGGTGTGATTCCGCGAAGCAAGTTACCAGAAGTACTCATTAAAATTAACAAAATTAGTGAAGAAGCGGGTCTGCGTATCGCTAATATTTTTCATGCAGGAGACGGAAATCTTCATCCACTCGTTCTTTTTGATGCGAGAAAACCTGGTGAAACGGAACGGGCACTAGTGGCTGGTAGTGCATGTTTGCAAGCATGTGCCGATGTTGGTGGAACGATTACAGGAGAACACGGAGTGGGAATCGAAAAAAGAGAAGAGATGCGCTTTGTTTTTTCTGACCAGGAAATTATCGCACAAACCGATATCCGAGAGGTGTTTAATCCTAACAATCTATTAAATGCGGGTAAGCTTTTTCCTACTCCTGGACGGTGTGTTGAAATTAAAATGGAGATGAAAGCAGCGCAAACATCATAGTTGAAAGAAAATTTAGAAAAAAGAAGGAAAACAATTGAAAAAAGACAAAAAACAATTGAAAAAAGACAAAAAATCGTGTTATGCTTTTATTATAAGAAAAAAAGAAAACAATGTTTCGTAATAACAAACATATCTAAGGAGGAAACAATGATGAAAGACTATCTAAAGGTAGGGAATCTCCAAGTGGCTCCAGCTTTATATGAATTTATTAATTCAGAAGCCATCCCTGAAAGCGGGTTGAAAAGTGAACAGTTCTGGTCTGGATTAGAAACGTTAGTAAACGATTTGACTCCTAAAAACAAGGAATTATTAGCACAGCGAGATGAGATCCAAAGCCAAATTAATGCATGGTACCGAGAGAACAATGAAAGTTTTGACTTCAATAAATACAAATCATTTTTAGAAGAGTTAGGTTATTTAGAACCGGATGTAGAGGATTTCAAGATTACGACTGAAGCTGTTGACGATGAAATCTCGATCCAAGCTGGACCACAACTAGTCGTTCCTGTAAATAATGCTCGCTATGCAATTAACGCCGCAAACGCTCGGTGGGGTAGCCTCTATGATGCTCTTTATGGAACAGATGCGATTAATGAAGAGGATGGTGCACATCGCAGTGGCGGCTACAATCAAGTACGTGGTGAAAGAGTCATCGAATTTGCAAGAGAATTTCTTGACGAGGCAGCATCACTACAAGAATCCTCTCATAAAAATGCCGTGCAATATCGCATTGTCGATGGAAAGGTATCTGTAACACTCGCAGATGGCAAAACTACAGGTTTGGAAGAGGGTACGAAGTTTGTAGGATATCAAGGTGAGCCCGAGAACCCTGTAGCAATTTTGCTGAAAAATAACGGCCTTCACTTTGAAATCCAAATTGATCGTAGTCATCCGATCGGGAAAACAGACGATGCAGGCGTAAAAGATATCCTCATGGAAGCAGCGCTAACAACAATTATGGACTGTGAAGATTCAGTAACAGCAGTAGATGCTGAGGACAAAGTTATTGTCTATCGGAACTGGTTAGGCTTAATGAAGGGTGACTTATCTTCAACTTTTGTTAAAGGCAATAAGTCATTTACTAGAACGCTTAATCCTAATCGAAGCTACACATCACCATCTGGTGAAGAACTCACGTTATCAGGACGTTCAATGATGTTTGTCCGTAACGTTGGGCATTTAATGACAAACAGCGCTATCTTAGATCAAAGTGGTGAGGAGATCCAAGAAGGAATTTTAGATACCGTAATTACCAGTTTACTAGCGAAACACACACTGTTAGGAAACGGTCCCTATCAAAATTCATCAAAGGGCTCTGTTTATATTGTAAAGCCGAAAATGCATGGCTCAGAAGAGGTAGCATTCGCAAACCAACTTTTCGATCGTGTAGAAGATTTGCTAGAATTAGACCGGAATACACTGAAAATTGGTGTGATGGACGAAGAACGCCGTACATCTCTCAACTTGAAGGCATGTATTCGACAAGTAAAAGATCGAGTTGTGTTCATTAACACTGGGTTCTTAGATCGAACGGGTGATGAAATTCATACATCAATGGAAGCTGGACCTATGATTCGTAAAAGTGAAATGAAAACGTCTACATGGCTACAAGGCTATGAGCAATCAAATGTAAATGTTGGTCTCGCAACTGGTTTTCAAGGTCGTGCCCAGATTGGAAAAGGAATGTGGGCAATGCCTGATATGATGGATGACATGTTGAAGCAAAAAATTGCCCAACTACACACAGGCGCCAATACAGCGTGGGTTCCTTCACCAACAGCAGCAACATTGCATGCGCTTCACTACCACAAAGTTAATGTAACAAACGTGCAAAATGAGATGGTTAAGGATTCCAAAGACCTTCGCGATGCTATTTTGGACTACCCAGTTGCTGAAAACGCTGAGTGGAGTCCTGAAGAAGTTCAGCAAGAATTAGACAACAATGCACAAAGTATTTTAGGATATGTTGTGCGCTGGGTTGAACATGGAGTGGGTTGTTCAAAGGTTCCTGATATTAATAATATCGGGTTAATGGAAGATCGCGCGACATTACGAATCTCGAGCCAGCACATGGCAAACTGGCTACATCATGGAATTTGCACAAAAGATCAATTACGTGAGACATTACAACGGATGGCTATTGTTGTCGATGAACAAAACGCGGATGATCCAGAATACATGGCGATGTCTGCAAACTACGATAATTCAGTAGCGTTCCAAGCAGCCAGTGAGTTGGTTTTCGAAGGCTACAACCAACCTAATGGGTATACAGAGCCAATTTTACACCGTCGCCGAATTGAAGCAAAAGTGAAGTTTGCTGTTAAACAATAGTGTCTTTTGCACAAGGAGCTTTAGAGTAGAGTAGCTCCTTGTGCTTCAATACAGTTGAGAGTAGAACGCAGCGCATGGGGATAGTACGTTTGACGCCGAGTTACTTGCTCGAATTTTGCTGAAAAATGTCGATTCGTCGATAGGATGGCAATTTTCGAAGATAGAAGCACGATTTTCGAAGATAAAAGCTTGATTTTCGCAGATAGAAGTCGAAAATACAGCAAAATGCTTAGATAGAAGCGAGTTTTCCGTTAATAAAATTATAGAATCGTAGAATTGGATATCAAATTAGATAAAAAGAACAAAATGTGCTGCTTAATATGCTATGTGGCACGCAATTTGAGAAGGAGCTGAGGTAATGTCAAACTTTCGGGAAGAATCGTTGGAGCTTCACAAACAATTCAAAGGAAAATTAAGTGTGAATGTAAAGATGTCGGTAGAAAACTCACATGATTTGAGTTTGGTTTATTCTCCTGGGGTTGCAGAGCCTTGTAAAGAGATTTTTGAGAGTCCTGAAAAAATCTATGATTATACGATTAAAGGTAATTTAGTTGGGATTGTTTCCGATGGATCTGCCGTATTAGGGTTAGGGAATATTGGTGGTGCGGCATCGATGCCAGTAATGGAAGGAAAGGCTGCCTTATTTAAGGCTTTCGCCGATATTGATGCGTTTCCAATCTGTTTAAACATCAATGATCCCGAACAAATTATTCAAACGGTAAAGGCATTAGAGCCTACTTTTGGTGGAATTAATTTAGAGGATATTTCAGCACCAAATTGTTTCATTATTGAAGAAAGGCTTAAAAAGGAAATGAACATTCCCGTTTTTCATGATGATCAGCACGGAACAGCAATTGTGACGGCAGCGGGCCTAATTAATGCCCTAAAGGTAGTGAACAAACATCTTGAAGATACGAAAATTGTTGTAAATGGTGCAGGTGCTGCCGGTATCGCCATCACGAAGTTACTCCTTAGAATGGGTGTTAAAGATATCATCATGTGTGACACGAAGGGTGCGATCTTTAAAGGGCGTAAAAATGGAATGAATTCCATGAAAGATTCTATTGCAGAGCTTACTAATAAGAACAATATTGAAGGTTCACTAGAAGAAGTAATAAAAGGTACTGACGTTTTTGTAGGGGTATCTGTAGCTGAAGCGGTTTCAGCTGAAATGGTACAGTCAATGAACAAAGGCGCGATTATTTTTGCAATGGCAAATCCAACTCCAGAGATAATGCCAGAGATTGCGAGATTAGCAGGAGCAGCTGTTGTTGGAACAGGGCGCTCTGACATGCCAAACCAAGTTAACAATGTGCTTGCTTTTCCTGGGATTTTTAAAGGAGCTCTACAAGTACATGCTTCTGAAATTAATGAAGAAATGAAATTGGCAGCTGTTTATGCAATCGCAAACTTAATTACAGCTGACGAACTTAGCTTTGATTACGTCATCCCTCATGCGTTCGATAAACGAGTCGTAGAGGCTGTCACAAATGCAGTTGCAGAAACAGCGATAAAAACAGGTGTAGCACGTAAAATACCAAACGCAAAACAAGAAAATGTAGTTTGAGAGGAGCAGGAAAATGAAATTCATTAGATTTGCTGTAAATTCAACAGTTTCAACAGGAGTATTAACGGACAAAGGAATCAGAGAAATTAAGGGCAATCTATTTGGTGACTGGGAGTATACAGATCATTCGTTTTCCCTAAATGAAGTAAAATTACTAGCACCGCTCGAGCCGAACCAAATCATTGGAATTGGTGCAAATTATGTATCAAACGTTGAAGACCTTCCAAGCGAGTTGCCAGAAATCCCAGTATTTTTCTTTAAGCCAACATCTTCAGTGATCGGACCTGAAGAGGAAATCGTGATTCCTACTGGCATTGATCAAGTAAAGTTTGAATCAGAACTTGCGATTGTGATTGGAAAAGAGGCAAAAAATGTACCTGAATCAGAAGTGTTAGATTATGTATTTGGCTACACTGTAGGAAACGACGTAACTGCACCTCAATTTTTTCATCAAGATGGCCACTGGACAATTGGAAAGTCGTTTGACACATTTACACCATTAGGTCCTGTTATCGAAACAGAGCTAGATCCTTTTAATGTAAAAGTTGAAGCAAAACTAAACGATAGTGAAAAACAAAATAGTGCCACTGAATTAATGATTATTCCGATTCGGAGAATGATTTCTTATCTAACGAGTGTGATGACACTTAAACCGGGAGATGTTATTTTGACAGGAAGTCCTGTTGGGGCGGAATTAGTAAGTGCAGGAGACGTTATTGAATGTGAAATTAAAGAGATTGGAACTCTGCGAAATACGTTTGTAACTGCAAGGAAAAGCGTAAAAAGTCACTAAAAAAGTGCCCGGTTGCAGCTATGTTATAATAAACGCAATTACGTAGCACTAGAGGTGAGAGAAAGTGGAAAGAGAGAATATGGTAAAGTCTGTGAGCCGGGCATTAGACATCATTACTCTAGTCAGTTTGAAAAAGAGTGGCTTAGGTGTTACAGAGATTGCCAAACAAATAGATATAAATAAAAGCTCTGTTTATCGTATTCTATCCACACTTGTCCAGTATGGATATATTGAACAAGATAAAGAAACGAGTCGCTATAAGCTAGGGTATAAATTTTTAGAGATTAGTTCAAAGCTTCTTGAATCAATTGATTTAAGATCAGAAGCAAGTCCATTTTTGCAGGAGTTGGAAAGTAAAACAAATGAAGTCATTCACCTTGTTGTCTACGATCAAGGTGAGGTCGTCTATATTGAAAAACTTGAAGGCAATGAAACGTTACGTATGCATTCTAAAGTAGGGAAAAGAGCCCCAATGCACTGTACATCAGTGGGAAAGGCAATACTCGCTCATTTACCTGTTAGTGCTGTTCTGGAGATACTTGAACGTAAGGGACTGCCTATGCACACGGATAAAACGATTGTTGACAAAGATGAATTTATGCAAGAACTCATTCGGGTCAAACAAAAAGGCTATGCTCTTGATTTAGAAGAAAATGAATATGGAATTACCTGTATTGCAGTACCAATTCTTGATCACAATGGCAAAGCAATTGCAGCTGCTAGTATTTCGGGACCTACAATGCGGATGAATGAGGAGAGATTAGCTCAACTCCAAAATGAAATGCTCCATGTGGGAAAGCAAATTTCTGCAAGACTTGGACACGATAATAAAATTAGTTATTGAAAGTAATTGGTTGTTTGCTCGGTATCTTTATAAAGAAGTATATCGAGCAAATTTTTTTGCGTTTTATTATTTATCTAATTTTCGAAATATTCGTTGTAATTACTAGGATACTTCGTATAATAGGAGATAGGTAGAAACTGTGTTATATAACATTTTTTGTATTGTTGTATAACGAGTTTCTTCATTAGCAACAAAGGGGATACTTGTTTCATAATATCAAACGCAAGGGGGAAAATGTCTTATGAGTACAGGAATGTTAGCTTTTTTATCACTTTTACCGATTATTGCAGTCGCTATTTTTTTAGTAGGGCTCAGATGGCCTGCAAGTAAAGCGATGCCAATTTCATATTTAGTTGCAATTGGACTTGCGTTATTTGTTTGGAAAGTGCCTGGAGCAAATGTTGCAGCAGCCTCAATTAATGGGCTCGTTGTAGCTGGTACACTTTTGTTCATTATTTTTGGTGCAATTTTACTTTTAAACACATTGCAAGAAAGCGGTGGGATTAAAACGATTCGCCAAGGCTTCACAGATATTTCGGCAGATCGCCGTGTCCAAGTCATTATTATTGCCTGGCTGTTTGGATCCTTTATAGAAGGAGCTTCTGGCTTTGGTACACCTGCAGCAGTTGCAGTGCCGTTGATGGTAGGGTTAGGATTCCCAGCAATGGCAGCGGTAGTTGCAGGAATGGTCATTCAAAGTACACCAGTATCCTTTGGTGCTGTAGGAACGCCAATGCTAGTCGGAGTTCAAACAGGATTATCAGCTGATGCTAGCATCTCGAACGACTTTCTTTCCTTAGTGACTGCAATTGGGGGCCAAGTAGCAATTCTACATATGATTGCAGGGACACTTATTCCACTATTTGTTGTCGCCTTGATGACGAAGTTTTTTGGTAAAAACAAATCGTTTACAGAGGGTATCAAGGTTTGGAAATTCGCACTTTTCTCAAGCTTTGCAATGACGATTCCCTATGTAATTGTTGCGAATACGCTTGGACCTGAGTTTCCATCGATAACTGGTGGATTAGTCGGTTTAGCAATCGTTGTGTTTGCAGCGAAAAGAGGATTCCTTATGCCTTCAAAAGATGATGTCTGGGATTTTGAAGAAAAGTCAAAATGGGATCCAGAATGGACTGGAAAACTAGAAATCAAAGACATCACACATAAAAGTGGAAGCATGAGTATGGTAAAAGCATGGACTCCGTACATTTTAGTTGGTGTTTTTCTTGTTATCTCTAGATTGAAAGCGCTACCAGTACTAGGCTGGATGCAATCTTGGACTGTAAAATTCGAAAACATTTTTGACTCAGGTATTACGTCAAGCTTTCAGCCCCTCTACTTGCCAGGGACGATCTTTATTCTCGTTTCACTGATTACGTATTTCATACACGGAATGAATGGGAGCGCATACAAAAAAGCGTGGGCTCAATCAGGAAAAACAACACTCGCTGCTTCTACAGCACTTGTTTTCACAGTACCCATGGTTCAAGTTTTTATCAATTCTGGTGGTGGTGAAGCAGGATTTGAAAAAATGCCTCTTGAACTTGCAAATGGTGTTGCAGCACTAACGGGTGAATTCTGGCCACTGTTTGCAACATTTATCGGTGGAATTGGTGCCTTTATCGCGGGTAGTAACACGGTAAGTAATATGATGTTCGCATTATTTCAATATGACGTGGGCTCGCAAATGGGTGTAGATCCAACCTGGATTGTCGCTCTTCAGGCAGTCGGTGGAGCCGCAGGAAACATGATTTGCGTGCATAATGTTGTTGCAGCCTCGGCAGTAGTTGGTATGGTCGGAAAAGAAGGAACAGTAATACGAAAAACACTTTTTCCTTTTACGTACTATGCCTTGCTTTCAGGATCAATTGGCTACTCAATTGTCTGGTACTCGCAAAAAGGAATCTTTAACATCGGTTCAGTTATCGCACTTGCCATTGCGTTTGCTGCCGTTTACATCATCGCAACAAATAATAAACGAGCAAATACTCTCGTGAGTAAAAGCAACACAGTTGATATGTAATAGTAAATTTTAACCCTCATTCTTTTAGGAGTGAGGGTGTTTTTAATTGTAAAGGATATTATTAGTTTTAAAACACAAAATTCTTTAAAATTACTTGTAATCTATGTAAACGAATAGTTTTATTAGGTACAAAAAAACCTTATAATTAGATGTAAATATGGAGGAGATGTGAAATGAGAGTTTTGTTCATTGGAGACAGTATTACGGATTGTGGAAGACGTGAAGACGAAGAGAAGATTGGTTCTGGATATGTTCGAGTGATTCATGATTATCTAAAAACAACCAACCCAAAGCAATCGTACGAAGTGATTAACCGTGGAATAGGCGGAAACCGAGTTACTGACTTAGAAGCTAGGTGGCAAGAAGATGTTATTGAACTAAGTCCAGATTTTGTGTCAATTTCAATTGGTATTAATGATGTATGGAGACAGCTTGATAACCAAGGGGATGAGCAAGTATACCCTGATCAATTTGAGCAAGTTTATACAAAATTATTAACACAAGTAAAAGAAGAAACAAACGCGAAAATTATCTTAATGGAACCAACTATAATTGAAGAAGACATAAAGGCAGTTGGAAATAAAAAATTAAAAGCCTATGTAGAGATTGTTCAAACGCTTGCCAAAAGATTTGATGCCACTTTAGTTCCTACACATCAAGCATTCCTTGATTATTTAAAAGCGAATAATAGTTATAAGCTAACTACAGATGGTGTACATATGAACACTGCAGGAAATATGCTGATGGCAATAACGTGGTTAAGAAATGTCGAATTAGGGACAAAGGTCATGGTAAACTAAGGAATAGTATTAAAAAGCGCAAGCGCTTTGTTCAGCCTTAGGTATAGCATAAGTCAATTCTAAATAGAGGGCGTTCTTGGCCTTCAATTTAAAATTGACTTATGACCTCGAGGCAGTCGAGAACGCGACGTCCTGTCGCTTCGACTTCACTAGCACTTCCTGTGCGTCGGGGCTAGGCGCTGAAGCTGGACTTGCGAAACGCATTCTAAGTCTAGAAATTATATAAATTCTGAAGTATTAAAAAAAAGGAAGTGCTTTTACGTGAAACAACCGATCTTTTTAGCCCCTCTTTTTCAAGAACGAATTTGGGGTGGGACGAAATTAAATACAGAATTCGGTTATGACATAGAGTCAGATCTAACAGGGGAGTGTTGGGCAGTATCAGCACATCCAAATGGTCAAAGTGTCGTAAGCAGTGGGCCTTTTAAAGGTAAAGTGTTGAGTGAACTCTGGGATCAGCACCGGGAGTTGTTTGGCAACCTTGAAGGTGACGTTTTTCCACTTCTCACAAAAATACTTGATGCAAATAATGATCTGTCTGTTCAAGTTCATCCAAACGATGAATATGCGAATCAGCATGAAAATGGTGAGCTAGGCAAAACAGAGTGCTGGTATGTGATTGATTGTGAAGAAAATGCTGAAATCATCTATGGTCACACCGCAAAAACAACAGAACAATTGATTGAAATGGTTCGCCATGGAGAATGGGGTAGCCTATTACGACGGATAAAAGTAAAACCGGGTGATTTCTTCTATGTACCAAGTGGAACCATACATGCTCTTTGTTCAGGTGTATTGATTCTTGAGACGCAACAAAGCTCAGATACAACCTACCGTGTATATGATTATGATCGTGTCGATCAAAATGGTCAAAAACGAGAATTACATATTGAAAAATCAATTGATGTTACAACAGTTCCACATCAAGATTTCGCGGTAGAACCTGCTGTTGAGAATGTACCGGGTGGGAAAATCACAACACTTGTAAAAGAAGAATTTTTCTCCGTCTACAAATGGGATATCTCCACTTCTGCAACCTTTACACAGGATAAGCCGTTTTTGATTGGAAGTGTTTTAAGAGGAACTGGTGAAATTGTTACAGAAGAAGGTAGCTTTCTGATTGAAAAAGGAGTTCATTTTATCCTACCGAGTGGGTTGGAGAATTTTGAAGTAAAGGGAGAAGTACAACTTATTGTTTCGCATCCATAAATAATGACATTCACAGCCGACAATTACGATAGTTGGTTGTGTTTTTTTTGTTTATTTTCTCACACAAAAAAGAGAGTTGAATTCAAGTTCAACTCCCTACACTTATCGGCAAAATCACTTTTACTTCGGTGCCCTTGTCAACCTTACTTTTAATATCAATACGTCCTTTATGCTCTTTAATAATTTTATAACTAACTGTCATGCCAAGGCCGAACCCCTTTTCCTTTGTGGTATAAAAGGGCTGTCCAATTGTTTTTAGCCGTTCTTCGTCGATTCCTGTACCGTGGTCTAAGAAGGTCGCGACTAATTCATTTTGTTTGTTCTGTTCAAGTTTAATGGAGATTTTATCATTCTCATGACTTGCTTCAATTGCATTTTTTACAATGTTTAAAAATACTTGCTTTAATTGGTTTGCTGAGCCATACACAATTGGATGATTTGCTTTATTAATAAACTCAATTTCAAGACTTTTTAATGTGGTCTCTGTTTTGATTAGTGAGGTCACATAATGAAGAATGCTTTCGACATCTTGATTTTTAAATTCAACATCCTGTGGTCGAGATAATAGGAGAAGCTCTGTGACAATATCATTGATGCGATCAATTTCTGAAATCATAATCCCTTTATAAAGCTTCTTTGTTTCATCTTCTTCATCCATAAACTGGAGAAATCCTTTAATTGAAGTGAGAGGATTTCGGATTTCATGTGCAACTCCAGCAGCTAATTCACCAAGTACGGTTAGCTTTTCTGATTGCAACAGAAGATCTTCGGTTTTTTTATGTTCAGTAATGTCACGTCCAATTACGATAAACGCCTTCCTCGAGCCATCATGATTAAACAAGGGCAACTTGATCGTATCGAAGGTTCGAAAAGAGCCGTCTCTTTTCGGAACGACTTCTTCAACTCGAGAAATTTTTCCTATTTGCCAGGCTATTTCATCTGAGTCGACACAATACAATAAGGCATCATGGTAAAAGTCTGTCAATTTTGCTAAATCTGAATCTGTTTTTCCACGATAATCAACGTGCTGAAGCTCAAACAATTGGCGTCCAAAATCGTTTACTTGAATCCATCTTCCTTTGCCATCTTTGAATAAAACAAAATCAGGCATCGCGTTAATAAGTGTTGTGAGTTTATTTTTCTCTTCTTCAATCGTGACAACTTCTTTATTTTTCTTTATAACCATAAGCATTAAAACAAATGAAAACAAAATAAAAACAAGGCCTTTGAGTGTTTGTGTATTTACGTAATCATTAAAAGGAAAGTGAATAGGGGGAAGATAGTGGTCTGACCATAACAGCCACCCTATGCCAAAAAATAAATATAAGTAAGGAAACAGAGACAATGTAAACCATTTTTTCATATGCATCACCTTATAATCCATTAATATACACTTATTATTAACCCTACATTTACAAAAGACAAGTAGTAGATAAAGAAGATATTTTCAGAAAATTAGATTTACTAATGATATTAGACATGATAAAATTCAAACCATTACAATTCAGGAAAATCGGCGGTGTTTATCTTGGAAAAATTAGCAGGCAAAAAAGTGGCATTATTAGGACCACGACGTGCAGAAGAATTAAGTGTCCTTGTGAAAAATTTAGGTGGAATTCCACTATTGCGTCCTGCACAAGGAACAGTGTATGTGGACGATTCGAACGTGGAAAGTGAAATAAACAATTTAGTAGAAGGAAAATATGATTGGTTGCTTTTCACAACAGGAATCGGTTTAACAAGGCTTCATGAAACAGCATCTAAAATGGGCATTGAAGCGAAATTCCTTACCGCTTTACAGACTTCAAAAGTGGCAGCAAGAGGATATAAAACGATTAATGCTCTAAAAAAGCTCGATGTAAAGCCGCATGCACGCGATGACGATGGAAGCACTCTTGGGTTAATTAGAGGTTTAGAAGCTTTTGATTTAAGGAGCTGTAAAGTAGCATTACAATTACATGGGGATCCCGCCCCACACTTGATTGAATTTTTACAATCCCAAGGAGCGGATTATCACGAAATTCTTCCTTATCAACATATTCCACCCCAACCTGAAGTCATGGAACAGCTTGTTGCAGAAATTCTTCAAGGGGAGGTTGACGCAGTAAACTTCACGAGTCGCCCACAGCCACGCTTTCTGTTTGCATATGCAAGAGAAAAAGGCCTACTGGATGAAGTTCTACAAGCATTCTCAGAAAAAGTAATCGCTGTTTCAGTTGGGAAAGTCACAGCTCAGGCACTGAAAGAAGAAGGAGTGACTAGAATTGTTATCCCTGAAAATGAGCGAATGGGGAGTGCGATTATGGAGCTGGTCAAATATTATGAGATGGAAGAGAATATTTAAAAAACAACCCACCTGAAAATTTAATTTTAGGTGGGTTCAGCTTTGAATAATTTTATCTCTCACCTATCCTACGAACTACAACATTAGCTGCTTGAAGCTTGCTCCGAATTGCTGTAACAAATTGGACGGCATTCTCACCATCACCATGAACGCAAATCGTATCAGCTTTAATCAAAACTTTATCTCCTTGAATACAGGTAACTTTACCTTCTTGTAAAATTTCAATAACCTGCTGACATGCAAGGTCAGGATCAGTGATTAGAGCGTTGTGCTCGGTTCTAGGTGTTAAAGCTCCATTTTTTTGATATGTACGATCCGCAAAAACTTCCTGTGCAGTTTGAAGCCCAATTCTCTCTCCAGCTTTAATAAGCTCGCTCCCAGCTAGACCAAAAAGTATCCATTCAGGATTTACTTTGTAAACTGCTTCTGCAATCGCTTCTGCAATCTGGATATTACGTGATGCAATGTTGTATAGCGCACCGTGTGCTTTTATATGCTGCATTTTTCCGCCTTCAGATTCAACAAATGCGTTCAGTGCCCCAATCTGATAGACAACAATGTTATACACTTCCTGAGCAGTTAGATCAATCGTTCTTCTTCCAAAGCCAACGATATCCTGAAAACCAGGATGTGCGCCGATCCCTACGTTGTGCTCTAGAGCTAGTTTCACTGTTTTTCTCATAATGGAAGGATCACCTGCATGGAAGCCACAGGCAATATTAGCTGAAGTAATATGCTTCAATAATTCATCATCTTTACCAATTTGATAGGCACCGAAGCTTTCTCCCATATCACAGTTTAAATCAATAATCATGATGAAACCTCCTCTTCAAACTTAAATGAGATTGCGTGTTTCAGTTCAGTCAACTGTCTTTCTTTGTCGAGCAATTTTCGTTGGGCTGTTTCCAGATCAATTTTTACAAATGAAAGGGTATCACCAGGCTTTAACTGAGCGACGGCTGGTAAATCAATACACGCCACTTGCCCAATTTTAGGATAACCGCCAATTGTTTGCCGATCTGCTAATAGAATAATTGGATTCCCATCTGGTGGAACCTGAATCGTCCCTACTGGAATCGCTTCTGATACCATACTTTCGGAAGAATTAACGTATAGTTTATTACCACTTAATCGGTATCCCATTCTGTCAGCTTCTGTTGAAATGGTAAAAGGTTGAGAAAAAAGTGCTAGTTGATTGACCTGAGAAAAGAAATCAAATTGTTCTCCTTCTAAAACTCGAATTCTTTTAGGTGCGCGAGAGTGTGAAAAGGAGTTAAAAGAAATTGACCATTTCATTTTGATAAAGGGTAGTTTCAACGATTTCTTAGTGTAAATGCTCAACAATTTTGTTATACGTTCATTTGGAGGTTCAAAACTGATTTCATCTTCGACATCAAGTGCACGACCATGCAAACCACCTAGTTTAGCACGTAGATAGGTAGATTTACTTTCCATGATCGTCTCAATTTGAAATCCACCAGCAACAGCTAAATAGGCTCGACAACCAGTATGCGTGGAACCAAAGCGGAGTTTGCTCCCTTTCCTGACAAAAATAGTAGCCCACAACGGGATTCCTTCGCCGTCAATTGATGCAGGGAAATCAGCACCACAAATCGAAATGAACGCATCTTGTAAAAACATGACAACTGGACCGAGTAAAGTGACCTCAATAGCAGCCGCATTTTCATCGTTTCCTACCAAAAGATTCGCAATGCGGAAAGACACGGTATCCATTGCTCCGCTAACGACAACACCGTCTTTTTGAAAACCATGTCTTCCCTTGTCTTGAATGGTTGAAAGTAGACCTGGCTTAATAATTTTAATCATGCGGCTAAGCCTCCCAGGTCACATATTCTTGTAAAGAAATTGGCTTAAATCGAATTTGGTCTCCAGCCCTTAATAAGCTAGGATTCTCATTCCTTGGTTGGAAAAGTGTGACAGGTGTTCGACCAATGATTTGCCAGCCGCCTGGTGATTGAATCGGATAAACCCCCGTCTGCTTGCCGCCAATTGCTACTGATCCAACAGGTATTTGAAGGCGGGGCGAATCTTTTCTGGGCGTAGCAATCTTTTCATTCAATCCACCTATATAAGGAAAACCAGGTGCAAAACCGATCATATAGACCAAATAATCTCTTTCACTATGTAGATCAATTACTTTTTCGATAGTCAGACTGTTATGTTTTGCGACAATTTCTAAATCAGGTCCAAACTCACCGCCGTAACAAACAGGTAGTTCAACGAGTCTAGTTTCAGTGGCATTTGCGTCCTTTATATCAGCAAGTAATAAGTGTAGCTGTTCAGTGACGAATTTGTAGGGGATCTGCAAATGTGTGGCTGTTTTCAACAAGTCATAATAAACCGTAACGGTCGTAAAGCTTGGAACACATTCGATAATCCAATCTATGGAGGCCTGTTCCAGGTGAGTGTGTATTGTTCTGATTTTTTTATGTATTGATTCGTTTATCTCGTTTCCGATCCGAATGATAACAGCGTGGTCTCCTAATGGCTGAATAATGTAGTCCATTTTCCCACCTCTAATTAGTTGAATAGTATGACTAAATACATAAGTTAATTATATCATAGGGGTTCACAAGTAGATTTGAGAGTATTCTCACTTTCGCAAAATTTGAAATAGTCATTGACATTCATTTAAACTCTGATTATGATAGATATATTATTACAATAAAATAAAATTTAACTTATCAAGAGCGACCGAGGGACAGGCCCTGTGACGTCCGGCAACCACCTATATGGAAAGGTGCCACTTCCTGCAGAATGAATTCATTCTGAAAGATAAGTCGTTATATACACGCGATGCCTCTTTCTTAATGGAAAGAGGTTTTTGTTTTTACAAAAAGGGGGAACATCATGATTGAAGTCAGAAATCTTGTAAAAACGTATGTGACAAAAAAAGGCAAGGTCATAGGAGTGGATAATGTTTCACTCACCGTCAACAAGGGAGATATTTTTGGAATTGTTGGTTATAGTGGTGCAGGAAAAAGCTCGTTGATTCGCTGTCTAAATTTACTTGAAAAGCCTACTTCAGGACAAGTGATCATCGACGGAATCAATTTACTTTCTTTAAATGATAAAAAGTTACGAACCGCTCGTCTTAAGATCGGCATGATTTTTCAGCATTTTCATCTTGTTTCATCAAAAACTGTTTTCGAAAACGTAGCATTTGCTTTAAAGGCTGCTAATAAATCGAAACGAGACACGGAGTCAAGAGTGACTGAGCTTCTTGAGATGGTAGGTTTAACAGATAAACGCGATGTCTATCCATCACAATTAAGTGGAGGTCAAAAACAACGAGTTGGGATTGCTAGGGCACTTGCAAATCATCCATCTGTACTGTTATGTGATGAAGCAACATCGGCACTAGATCCGAGTACAACAAGATCGATTCTAAGTCTTTTAAAAAAGATTAATAGAGAACTAGGACTTACGATTGTTTTAATTACGCATGAGATGGAAGTAGTCAAAGAAATTTGTAATAAAATGGCGATTATGCAGGATGGTAGAGTCATTGAAGAAGGCTCAGTTTATGAAGTTTTTGCAAATCCTCAGGCACCATTAACAAAATCCTTTATACAAAGTGTGCTGCAATTTGATGTACCTTCTCAAATTCTAGAGAAACGAAAAGGAACAATCGTAAAAATTCAGTTCAAAGGTTCAATTGCAGAAGAATCGGTTATCTCGGATGTTTTTCAAAAATTTAAGGTAAAAGGAAATATCCTACATGGAAAGATCGAATACATCCAGGAGACGCCATTAGGTATTTTTATGATGGAGCTTAATGGTGATGAGTCTGAGGTAGAGAAAGCGATTGAGTATATAAGGGCGAGAACAAATTCATTGGAGGTGATTGTGTATGCTGCCTGAATCACTAATCAGTTTACTTCCAGAATTGAATAAAGCCTTTCTTGAAACGATTTACATGGTAGGAATTTCGTTAGTTGTTGCAATAATCGTGGGGTTACCGCTAGGTGTTTTGTTGTTTGTTACCGATCGCGGACTATTTTTAGAGAATGTAAGGTTAAAACAAGTGGTAGGGTTTGTGGTGAATATGGTTCGTTCAATTCCATTTATTATTTTACTAGTGGCTCTTTTACCTCTTACAAATTTATTAACAGGGACGACGATAGGGCCAACTGCTGCATCTGTTTCCCTATCAGTGGCTGCCATTCCGTTTTTTGCGAGAATCGTAGAAACATCGCTCCGAGAAATTGATAAGGGAGTGATCCAAGCGGCTGTTGCTGTAGGTGCTACACCGTGGATGATCATAAAAGAGGTGCTAGTTCCTGAAGCACGACACGGAATCCTACAAGGGATAACGATCACAACGATTAGCTTAGTCGCCTATTCTGCTATGGCTGGCATCGTTGGTGGAGGAGGAATTGGTGACTTAGCAATTCGCTTCGGTTATTACCGTTATGATAATACGGTCATGGTTACAACTGTTGTTATATTAATCTGTCTCGTTCAACTCATTCAATTTTCAGGAGACTATCTATCAAAAGTATTAGACAAACGATAATAAAATAGGAGGAATAAATAATGAAGAACTTTGTATTAACGCTCTTTTTAGTACTAACGATTGGTTTATTAGCAGCATGTGGTAATGGAGAGGAAGCTACAGCAGGGAAGGAAGAAAACAAAGAAGTTAAAATTGGTGCAACAGCAGGTCCATACAGTGACATGGTTAACAAAGCAATTAAACCAATTTTAGAGAAAAACGGATACACAGTAGAAGTTGTTGAATTCAGTGATTACATTCAGCCCAACCTTGCATTGTCAAAAGGTGATATAAATGCCAATCTATTTCAACACAAAGTGTATATGGAGACATTTGCAAAAGAACACAAACTTGAACTTTCAGAAGTAATTGTTGTCCCAACTGCACCAATGGGAATTTTCTCAAACAAATTCAGTTCACTGGATGAAATTGCCGATGGAAGCTCGATTGCAATCCCGAATGATCCAACAAATGCAGCGCGCGCATTTTTAATCCTCCAAGACGCAGGACTTATAAAGATTGATTCAGCTGCAGATCCGCTAACGATTTCAGAAAAGGATGTTCAGGATAATGTGAAAAGCCTTAAGTTTCAACCAATTGAAGCAGCACAATTACCTCGTGCCGTTGATAGTGTTGACTTATCTGCAGTCCCAGGAAACTTTGCACTTGCTGCCAAGATGGATTTATTGGATGCATTACAGCTTGAAAACATGCCTGAGCAATATCGTAACCGTGTGGTTGTAAACACGAAAGACCTAGAATCTCAGTTTGCTAAGGATCTAAAAGCAGCTGTCGAATCCGCTGAATTTGAAAAAACAATTGATGAAGAGTTCAAAGGATTTGGAAAGCCTGAGTGGATGGAATAACAGATTTAATTCACAACGTCATTTAAAGTGGCGTTGTTTTTTTTACAGGAAAAATAGTTAAAGGAGTGACAGGAATGCTAGATTTAGAAGTTCGAGGCGCACCGAGTGTTTATGCATGTGAAGTGGGAGTGCTAGATCAACTAGATAATCTTTTACTACAAAGAGGAATCTTCAAGGTTTTAGTTCTTCATGGAGAGAAGTCTTGGGAGGTAGCACGTACATTTTTTCAAAAGGACTCAAACTCCATTCATTATCTTTTTGAAAAGTACAAGGGAGAATGTTCACTTCAAGAAATCAGTAGAATATGTCAAGAAATCTCTTCTGAAAAGGTAGATGCAATCATAGGAGTTGGCGGTGGAAAGGTTCTAGATGTTGCGAAAGCAGTCGCTAACGAACTCGATCTTGAAGTGATTTTGATTCCAACCCTAGCTTCTACCTGTGCAGCCTGGACACCTTTAAGTGTCCTTTATGATGAAAACGGAGAATTCACACACTACACGATGTTTCCTAGAAATACGCTGATGGTGTTAGTGGAGCCAAGAATTATCCTACAATCACCACCTCGTTTATTAAAAGCAGGGATAGCAGATACGTTAGCAAAGTGGTATGAAGCTAAAGCGATCATTCGAAATCTGCCGGAAAAATCGCTCGTCATTGAGATTGCCTACCAAACAGCAAAGATCTGTAAAGATGAGCTGCTTCAACATGGTGAACAAGCCATTGTTGATATGGAAAAGGGACAGCTTTCTTATTCGTTTACAAAAGTGATTGAGACAAACATTGTAGCTGGAGGTATGGTTGGTGGATTTGGTGATAAGTACGGTCGAATTTCCGGAGCGCACTCTGTACATAATGGCCTAACGACAGTCCCTGACACACATCACCTACTACACGGAGAGAAGGTCGGTTATGGAATTCTCGTTCAACTAGCAATGCTAGAGGAATGGGATGAGATTGATCGGTTACTTCCATTTTATAAAACAATGGATTTTCCGATAAGCTTGAGCGATGTCGGAATAAAAAAGAATGATTGCAAAACATTAAGTCAAGTCTGTAAAGCCGTTACTCTTCCTCATGAATCGATTCACCTTCTTAAACGGGATATCTCAAAAGAGATGGTATATGGTGCGATGCTAGGGTTAGAGAAGCATATTAAGACTTTATCAGGAAATAGTTAGTTTAATAAATTATCTCAAAGAAAAAGCATGTCCTTATTTAGGATGAACGATAACCTGAATAAGGGCTTTTTTTGTGTCCGTTGTTCTGGTAATAGTTTACAGTAAGACTGCACTAGTCCCCTTGTGTACTTCATGATTTTTTCTAGCGATAGAAATTCCTCAATGACTCTAGGATTCCACGCCAAGCTTTCTGTCCTAATTGTGAACAATTTTTGAACTTACCATTTCTAATTGACACTATCGAATCTAGGTTTTATAGTTAAACACATGAATAGTTCAATTGTTTAACTAGTTAGGTAAAGGTGATGAAAAAATGCAGCAAAACAATATTGAAGAGCTAGTGAATAGGTATTTAAAATACTCCTATTCTGTTACGAAAAAAGCTGAAAACTTGATTCGCGAACAGATTGGTGAAGATATGACAAATGATCAGCACTATACGCTACGGTACATAAAGCAAACAGGAGTTTGTACTTCAACAGAGCTGGCTGAAGCATTTGAGGTGAAAAAGAGTGCGATAACCGCGATCATCAATCGCTTAGTTGAGAGAGAGCTAATCAAACGGACTCGTGATGAGAATGATCGTCGTGTTGTTTACTTAACGTTAACTGAAGCAGGGGAAGAGTTATTTCTAAAAACTGAACAAAAGATTCATAAGTTAGTAGAGTCATTTATTTCTCAGTTTGAGACTACCGAGATTGAAGCATTTCTTAACACCTTTGAGAAACTGAATAATATTTTAATCGATCATAAAGATTGTAAAATGGAGGAATAAGCTGTTGGATAAAATTATTAAAGGAAAATGGTTGGTAATCATCGCTTGGGTAGTTGCTGCAGTTGGTTTGTTTTTGCTAGCTCCTAATATGGCAGATCTTGTCCGGGAAAAAGGGCAAATTAGTGTTCCAGCTGGCTACTCATCAACATTAGCAGAAGAAATAATGACAGACGTTCAAAAAGATGAGGGTCAAGGAGACTCATCACAGGTCGCACTCGTTTTTCATAATGACAAAAAATTAACAAATGAAGAAATCAATGAAGCCAAAAAAGCGATTCAACAATTGGAAGAGAAAAAAGAGGAGCTAGGTATCACTGAAATTCTCACCCATTTCACTGAAGAAACTTTAGAAGAACAACTCGTTTCAGATGATGGAAAAACGATTTTAGCTTCTGTTTCCGTTAGTTTGAGCGATCGAGACGCTATGGAAGTAAGCGATGCTCTTTACGAAGCAATCGAGGACCTGAAAGTCGAACACTATTATACGAGTGGCTGGATGATTGATCAGGACTTGGTTACCAGCTCACAAGAGGGCCTGAAAAAAACGGAAGGAATTACAGTTGTTTTTATTTTAGCCGTACTATTTCTTGTTTTTAGATCAGTAATTGCACCATTAATTCCGTTGATTACTGTAGGGATGAGTTATTTTGTCTCTCAATCGATCGTTTCGATTTTAGTAGATGTTGTAAACTTTCCTTTATCAACGTTTACACAAATCTTCCTAGTGGCCATTTTGTTTGGTATCGGAACGGATTATTGTATTTTATTACTTAGTCGTTTTAAGGAAGAATTAGCACATAAAGAAAGTTTAACAGAAGCAATTATTGAAACGTATCTTACAGCTGGACGTACTGTATTTTTTAGCGGTCTAGCGGTTATGGTTGGATTTTCAGCAATCGGATTTTCAACATTTAAACTCTATCAATCTGCTTCAGCAGTTGCAGTTGGAGTTGGTGTGCTTTTAATCGGTTTATTTACAATCGTTCCTTTCTTTATGGCGATACTCGGTCAAAAGCTGTTTTGGCCATCAAAGGGTACACTTGAGCATAAAGATAGTAAACTATGGGAAATGGCAGGACGGTTTTCGTTATCAAGACCATTACTTGCCTTATTAATAGTAGCACTAGTTACAGTGCCGTTTTTACTCACATACGATGGAAAACTATCGTTCAATTCTCTTGAAGAGGTTGGCGATGATGTTCCTTCAATAAAAGCATTTAATGCAATTGCCGATAGCTTTGGTCCCGGTGAATCAATGCCGACTCAAGTTGTCATAAAAAATGATGAAGAAATGGATTCAACAGAATATATCGGTTTAGCAGAGAAAATTAGTAAAGAACTAGAGGCTGTTGATTTAGTCGACTCTGTTCGCTCAGTCACACGACCAACAGGTGAACCGATTGAAGATTTATTTGTGTCAAAGCAAGCCGAAACGCTAGGTGAAGGCTTAGGAGAAGGAAATGATGGACTAAAGCAAATTAGCGATGGACTAAATGAAGCGGGTAGTGAGCTTTCAAAATCAGGTCCACAGCTAGAAGAAGCATCAGATGGAATTAATGACTTAATTACAGGAACAACAGATATTTCAAACGGTATGACAGAAATCCAAACCAATCTTGCTAAAATTGAAGATGGAATTCGTCAGGGCTCAGCCGGTTCGACTGAAATTCTCGCTGGTTTAACTGAAGCGAAAACCGGTGCAGAGGAGCTTTTGGCCGGTAACCAACAACTTCAAAAGGGCTATCAAGATATCGGAGTAAATTTAGGAGCCCTTCAAGGTGGTTATCAGGAGGTAGGCAAAGGCTTGAATGGGTTGTCGCAAATCCTTGCAGGATTGGACCAAAACTTTATTGGACTTGAAGGGACATACCCAGGAATTGATCAAGACGAAAATTATCAAACGGTAAAAGGAACTGTTCAAGCAGTTCAGCAGCAAACAAGCTCAGAAGGACAGCTTTATACAAGCTTAACAACACTTAATGAAAATCTATCACTTGTTTCTGGTGGATTAACTCAAGCAAACAGCTCCTTCAAAGATATCATTGCAGGACAACAACAATTAACAAATGGTCTTGGTGAGGTAATAAAAGGAATTGAACAACAACAAGCAGGACTAAATCAGCTTGCAAATGGTCAAGGACAAATTGTCGATAACATTCCAAAACTAACAACGGGCTTAAATAGTGTAAATGACGGTCAATCACAGCTTCTTGCCGGCTTTGGTGACATTGGTGGTCAAATGGGGCAGCTAACAGATGGGTTAAATCAAAGTGTGGATGGATTAAATGAAGTCTCAACTGGACTAAATTCTGCACAGGACTACCTTTTGGACCTCTCATCATCGTCTGACATGGCAGGATTTTATATACCAGAAGAAGTTCTGGAAAGCGAAGACTTCGACCAAGCACTTGACGCTTATATGTCAGAGAATCGTAAAGTAATGACGATGGATGTAATTTTTGAAGTAAATCCCTATTCAAACGAAGCAATTGATCAAACAGACGAAATCAATGCTGCTGTCCAAAGAGCAACAAAAGATACAAAGCTCGAAAACGCCGAGGTTGCTATCGGTGGGATTACAAGTATTAACTCCGATTTGAGTGCAATGTCCAATGCGGACTACTCTCGAACGGTCGTGTTAATGTTAATCGGAATCTCGATAATTTTAATTTTCATGCTGCGTTCACTTATTATGCCAATGTATTTAATTGCTTCACTAATTTTAACCTATTACACATCAATGGCAATAAACGAAGTGATCTTTGTAAACATCCTAGGCTATACGGGAATTAGTTGGTCGGTACCATTCTTCGGATTTGTTATTCTTGTTGCATTAGGTGTTGATTATAGTATCTTCTTAATGGATCGATTTAATGAATATAAAGAAGTTTCTGTAGGAGAAGCGATGTTGCTCGGAATGAAAAAAATGGGAACAGTTATCATTTCCGCAGTAGTCATCTTAGGTGGTACTTTTGCAGCGATGATTCCATCTGGAATGCTTTCACTCATTCAAATTGCCTCGATTATTTTAACTGGATTATTTTTATACGCCTTTGTCATTTTGCCATTATTCGTACCTGTGATGGTAAAAACATTCGGGCAAGCAAATTGGTGGCCATTTAAACGATAATTTGGATAATTGTTAGAGTGAGGCTAACGCTTAAGTCGTTGGTCTCACTTTTTTTTTACTATTAGAATTTATATAATTCTAAGACACAGTAAGCGTTTCGCAAAGTCCAGCTCCAGCGCCTAGCCCCGACGCACAGGTCGTGCTAGTGCAGTCGAATCGACAGGACGTCGCGTTCTCGACTGCCTCGAGGTCATAAGTCAATTCTAAATTGAAGGCAAAGACCAACTTCTATTTAGAATCGCCTTATGCTTGTCGGAGGCCTGCAGGATGCAGGTCAGAAAGGCGTTGCAACAGGATGTTGCGAACTTAGCCTTTATTCCTCTACCAAGGCGCCCCGCGCTTTTTTTACTATCTCTAATTGTTTTACGCATATCTCTCGACTATATAGCCTAAAATAAAGGTAATAATCAATACGAAAAACAAACGACTTACCTACATAACAAATGAATTTCAACATAAGACCCCAGAAGTATGAGATAATATAGATAGAGATACTAGAATCGGTATTTATTTCTAAATGAAAGAAGGAATTACATGAAACACAAAAACAAGTTTAAAGACGACGAAAAGGTCATTCTTAAGGTAACTGGAGAAAAAGTAACGATCAGTCATTCAAGCTACGTTCCAAACATGAAACGATATTCCTACACATTAAAAGAATATCCACAAACGTTCTATTTCGAAGAAGAAATCAAGCAAATTGAATCATAAAATAGTTTTCTGATTGGTGAAAAAAACTATTAATCCAATCAGGTTATTTCAATAGAAAACCATGGTTAGTTTTAGTCGAATGTCTTGCATTTTATAGCTAAAGATGGTAAGATGAACTTAATTATTTTTGTTCGAGTAAGGCTGATAGAAGAAATAATCTTCAAAATTGGTTATCGTCTTGAAATGCTTCGCAGAGCAAGAATAGTAATACATTGTGGGATTTTTCCACTGCAGGAGGAACAAATTATGTTGCAAGGTAAAGTAAAATGGTTTAACGCTGAAAAAGGTTTCGGTTTCATCGAAGTAGAAGGACAAGACGATGTATTCGTACATTTCTCTGCGATCCAAGGCGAAGGTTTTAAATCTTTAGAAGAAGGTCAAACAGTTACATTTGAAGTAGAACAAGGCGCTCGTGGACCACAAGCAACTAACGTTCAAAAATAAGTGTAATTTTAAAAAAGACTCCTTATGGGGTCTTTTTTTTGGTTAATTTCCTCTACATATATCACATTAACGCCCAACATTTCGTGAGGAGCGCCCAACTATTTGCCAGAAGCGCCCAACATTTCGTGAGGAGTACCCAACTTATGAAGTGAAGCGCCCAACTTCGGACCGATCTCAAGAAAATTCTCTCATATTGACTTGCTTCCCCTTGACACGCGGGCATTTCCTCGGGATAATAATAAAAAATCATTGAACGTTAATGGAAAACTAGTATGAAAACCTGATGTGAAAGAACGCGGTGTTAAGTTTAGCAAAAAATCACCGACACTGATGGCGCAGAACCGATTTCCAAATTCCTATTAAAAAACGTAGGCGCGAAAACATGGCATTACTTAGGTAAAGTGGGATGTGAAAACATTCAGGTTAAAGTGGTACCACCGAAGGCTAAGCCCCTTCTCCTTTTCGATGAGGATAAAAGGGGCTTTTTTATAATGGAGGAGTATGAAAAGTGAAAAAAATGAGAATTGTTGTCAAGATTGGGAGTAGCTCGTTAACAAATGCAAGAGGGGAAATTGACAAAGCAAAATTATCAGATCATGTTGATGCGATTGCAGTCCTCAAAGGTCTAGGACATGAAGTTATCCTCGTTTCCTCTGGAGCGGTTGCTGCGGGTTTTCGTAAACTCGGTTATCCGTCAAGACCTACAACACTCAAAGGAAAGCAAGCAGCAGCAGCTGTCGGTCAAACGCTCCTTGTCCAGTCCTATATGGAGCATTTTAATACATATAGTCTTATGCCAGCTCAGATTTTGCTGACTCGGCAGGATTTTTCAAAGCGTGAACGGTACCGAAACGCCTTCGCAACGATGATGGAGTTGCTAGAGCGTGGCTTAATCCCGATTATTAACGAAAATGATACCGTTTCTGTCGAGGAATTAACATTTGGTGACAATGATATGCTTTCAGCGCTTGTAAGTGGACTTGTCCATGCTGAACAGCTAATTATTTTGACAGACATAAACGGGTTGTATGATGCAAATCCTCGTGAAAACCCGTTGGCTCAAAAACTCGATTACCTTGAGGACATTAGCGATGATTTACTATTAGTTGCCGAAGGTGCAGGGACCAGCGTTGGTACAGGTGGAATGAAATCAAAGCTGCAAGCCGCCAAAACAGCCCTTTCACTTGGTATTCAAGTGTTTATTGGGCAGGGATCAGGTCCCCAAAAACTAATTGAAATAGCAGAGGGAAAAGGTGATGGCACCTACATAGGTAACGACGATAAGGCAAAAGTAAATGCTAGCAAACAATGGATTGCCTTTCATTCTGAGGTTTTTGGTAGAATTCATGTAGATCAAGGTGCAGAGCACGCGCTCAAAATTCACGGCAAAAGCCTATTACCAGCGGGGATTTTTGAGGTAGAGGGTCACTTTCAAAAAGGAAATGTAGTCGAAGTGATTGGTCCAAGTGGTTTACTCGGAAAAGGTGAGGTTTTGTATTCTTCATCAACGCTTCAAAAACTGATGGGCAAACGAAGTGAAGAATTAAAGCAGGAATCTATTTTTTCATCAACAGAAGTCATTCATCGTAATAAATGGGTCAAAGCTTAGTAAGAGATGGAACTAGTAGTATAAACAAATCAAAATAGGACTCTGGTCAGCCCTGAGTCCTAACATCGTTACTTATTAAATAAAGTTTTAACCCCGTGATAAATTAATGCAAGTGAGAACACGAGAATTGTAAGCGCTCCAAGTACAGTTGCGAATGGAGCTAAGCTCGCGAGGAATGTACCAGCTAAAGTAACTTCGGTTAGTGCAAAACCAGCTAAGATTGCTGCTAAAAACATGAAAATCATTCTGTCCATAATTTCCCCTCCCTTCACAATCAATATATGTCCAAGAGGAGGTTTTGGTTATGGTCGCAATTAACTAATTTTGAAATTGTTTTATAAAGTAATGAAATAACAATTGAATAGTTAAAGTATCCCGAAGTGGTAAGATATTAGGTATTGTAGTCATCTACTTTTAGTTTAAATTCACTTAAGCCTTCAAGATTCATAATCTTATAGAAATCACCGATACCATTGGAAATTAAATAAATGACCCCGGTTCAATACCGAGGTCATTTATTAGAGGCTAGTCATTGTCTAGTTTTAACATATACATACTTCCGTCTTTCCAATATCTTTTTCGAGTATTGTAGTGAGTATAGTCTTTTTTAGTGCAACAACGACTGCGTGAACTTCTTTGGTGTCTACGTCCAGATCTTCTAGAGGATCTACGAGTAGAACGTCTAGATCTTCTAGAGGATCTACGAGTAGAACGTCCAGATCTTCTAGAGGATCTACAAGTCGAACGTCCAGATCTTCTAGAGGATCTACGAGTCGAACGTCCAGATCTTCTAGAGGATCTACGAGTAGAACGTCCAGATCTTCTAGAGGATCTACGAGTAGAACGTCCAGATCTTCTGGATGATCTACGAGTCGAACGTCCAGATCTTCTAGAGGATCTGCGAGTACAACGTCCAGATCTTCTAGAGGATCTACGAGTCGAACGTCCAGATCTTCTAGAGGATCTGCGAGTACAACGTCCAGATCTTCTAGAGGATCTACGAGTAGAACGACGTCTGCGAGAAGTACTTTTTCCACATTCGGTACGGCTCTGTGTACCCGGATCATTATACATATAATCTTCTAATCCAGCATCTGCTACTTTATGAGTAGCATCTAGGATTTCTTCGTGTTTAAACCAGTTCATATCTATATAGGCCTCCCTTATTAATAATTAAAGAAAAGGAATATTAAAAAGATTACAGTTATAACTGAGAACGTTTATCCTTTTTTCCAGTTATCCCCTTCTCTTATACTAAAGTACGTAATTCATCCTGTATTTGCATTAGACAATCATCCAATTTGAAAAAAAAATATAAACTCTTGTCCGATGTGACAACTTAAATTCCCTCCTCATACGATTAGTAGTAACAATTATTGCGTTCTTAAGTGTCAGTAAATTAAAAGAAAACTGACACTAAAAACCGATAAGTTCAACTAACCAACATCAAAAGCAATGTTGGAAGTTTCATTACCGCGTTCTTAAGTGTCAGTAAATTAAAAGAAAACTGACACTAAAAACCCGATAAGTTCAACTAACCAACATCAAAAGCAATGTTGGAAGTTTCACTAAGGAGGTATTTTTATGACTCAATCTGACGAAATCCTCACCTACAATTTATTTATAAATCCAAAAGATTTGCAGGATTTAAGAAGTGATATATGGTGTGATGATCCTGTGCGTGGAGTTTTAAATTTTAATAAAAAAAAGTACGACATTGATATCGTATATCGAGGTGCACATACTAGAAAACTCAAAAAAAAATCCTACCACATTAACTTTTATAAGCCGAAGTTTTTTATGGGTTCTAAAGAGCTTCATTTAAATGCAGAATTTAGAGATCCTTCTATAATGAGAAATAAGCTCTCTTTAGATTTTTTTAGTGATATTGGAGTATTGTCACCTAAATCTCAACACGTTTTTGTAAACATCAACGGAAAACAAGAAGGGGTATATTTACAACTAGAGTCAGTGGATGAAAGGTTTTTACAAAAGCGAAGTTGTCCAGAAGGTACTATTTTTTATGCAGTTGACGGTGATGCAAACTTTTCCCTCGTAAGCGATCTTGATAAAGAGGTGAAAAAGTCGTTATCCCTAGGCTATGAGCTAAAGTATGGTTCAAATGAAGCAATGGGATATTTAGAGAATTTCATTTATAAAGTTAATACACTTTCACATGACGATTTTGAAAAGGAAATTGACACTTTTTTAAATGTGCCGAACTATTTGAAGTGGCTAGCCGGGGTGGTTTTCACACAAAACTATGATGGCTTTGTTCACAATTATGCTCTTTATAGAAATAATCAGACGGGGCAGTTTGAAGTGATACCTTGGGATTATGACGGCACTTGGGGAAGAGATGTAAATGGGAAAATTATGGAAAGTAATTATGTGAGAATAGAGGGTTTTAATACATTGACCGCGCGCTTGTTGGCTAAACCAGTTTACCGAATGCAATATAGAGATCTTGTCAAAAGCATATTGAATAACAAGTTTACTGTAGAAAATATGCAGCCGAAAATCGAAAAGTTACATCATCAGTTAAGACCATTTGTTTTAAAAGATCCATATAAAAAAGAGGATATCAATCAGTTTGATATGGAACCTGAATTTATTTTGCAGTTCATAAATAAAAGAAGAAGTTACATTTATGATCGTCTAGATAAATTACTATAATTTTGTTATGCCATGGGGAAATAGCTTATTTTTCCTAAAAATAGGCCTTTGATTAGGGTCATTGTCTTCCCATGGCACATATAATTGGAGTAGAAATCACCTAATATGATGATTGCTAAGGAGGAAAATAAAGATGTCAAGTAAAGGCTCAAAAAGAAAATCAACGGTTGATCCGTATCATGCATTTTTAGAGTCACTTAAAGGAAGAGTTGTTAAGGTCTACCGCGGAGGTCCAGAATCAAAAACTGGAACATTACTAGATGTTCAATCTGACTACGTAGCATTACTTTCACAAAACAATGACAACAGTGATGACAACAGTAATGACAACAAGAACAACAACAACAAGAACAACAACAAGAACAACAATCAAAATAACAACCAAGATGATAGTAGCCAAGATACTGTTGTATACTATCACATTAAACATGTAAAGAGCATAAGTGAGGATTCAAAATCAAACTCAACTCAAGTTGCTCAGTCTGAAGAAGAAAATGCTGTGGAATTTCTTCAAGCAGAAAACTTTACTGGGGTAATTGAACAGTTTGGAAATAAGTATATTCAAATTAATCAAGGTGGTCCTGAATCTAAAAATGGTTTAGTAATAGATGTTATTGATGATTATATTATTATGTTTACTGAAGATGACGGTGTCGTTTACTTCAACGTCGACCATGTCAAAAGCATTTATGAGTACAACCAAAATGATCAAAATGACAATGATCAAAACCAAAATCAAACCCAAAACCAAAATCAAGTTGTAATTCCAAGCTTCGATAGAGGAAGTGACTTCCATGACTTATTTGGCCATATGTCCCATAAATGGGTATCAATAAACCGCGGAGGCCCTGAAGCAATGGAGGGTGTTTTGGTTGAGAATTCTGGAGGACACTATACGCTAGTTAGCAATGAAGAAGTCCTAAGAATTAATCCTTACCATATTAGAAGCATTAGTGCTGGAGCTAAGGGATCCCTAAGCAATAACAATAACAATAACAATAACAACAATAATGATGATCAACAAGATCAATCGAATGGCGAAACAAATCAGGCAAATCAAGAAGAAGCAGGAACTGATAATGAGAATAAAGACAATTCTCGCAGTGGATCAAAAGATAGAAGAAGTTCAAGAAGAATTCCAAGAGAGACTGTTGTAAAAACAATTGATTACAAATGGGTACCAAAATAATCAACTCATTTATCCCTTTTAAATATCGTATTTAATGGTGCATTAGGAACCTTAACTAGTGCACCACGTTTTTATCATCTTATGTACAAAGGAGGGTACTTAATTGAATGGTATATCAACTTTCATCGGAAAACAGGTTGACATAGAAATTACAGGAAAAACAGTCTTTGTAGGAATTCTTATTGATGTCGGCCTTGACATTATAGTCCTTTTCGATGGCTTACAATATTTATATATACCTCTTCTTCATTTGCATAATATCAAACTAAGTAGTGAAGACCCTATAGAAACCAGTCAACGATCTAAACAAACGATTACCGACGATACTGAAAAAATTGCATATCGAAAAGTATTAAATAATGCAAAAGGAATGTTTGTGGAAATTTATGTGACAGGAAACAAGTCCATCCATGGTTATATAACAAATATACTAACGGATTACTTTGTGTTTTATTCACCTGTATACAAAACGATGTTTATCTCTCTACATCATCTGAAATGGATGATTCCATACTCATCTAGCTTAACCCCGTATACCTTAGGTAACGATGTCCTTCCTGTTCAACCATCCACAATCCCTTTATTAAGAACATTTGAAGAACAATTAAAGAAATATCAAGGAAAACTTGTCGTATTTGATTCAGGAGAACACCCTAATAAAATTGGACTTTTGAAAGATATTCGAAATAATATTGTTGAATTAATAACGGCAAATGGGGAAACAATGTTTTGGAAATTAACCCATTTAAAATCAGCTCATTTACCGTAACATTTATCCACTAAAAAGTAGGGCCAATGAAAGGTTTCTCATTGGCCCCTTTATTCTGTACTAACACGAACAGTGCGTAGGAAAACCCCCACTAAAAGAAATTTTACACTTTCTGGTTTTCTATAAGAAAATAAGTAAAACCCAAAAGTAGAGGCAAAGTAAGGTGAAAATTAAAGTTGGTGGTATGACTATCATGGTCACCTTTATATACGTTTTCCAGGATAATTTAACTTTATGTTTTTTTAGTATGTGCAACCATATTAATGACGCCAATGTCCCTATAGGTAATAAGAGAGAACCAATATCACTACCAATGATGTTTGCTAAATAGACAGTTTTTAACGTAATAGGATCGAGGGACATTTCTGCTAACGACAAGGTGCCGATCATCAAAGCGGGGTGGTTATTGAATAAATTAGATAGAATGGATAACAGCACTCCCATGGTTAAAGTTGCATGAAATAGGTTGGCTTCAACTAGGGGTCCGATAGCCTCTATAAGAAGAGTTGTTAATCCTATGTTGTGTAATCCAAACATGATTACGTACATATTAAATGCGAAAATTAATATATGCCATGGGGTTTTTTTAAACATATCGAAGGGACTAATTCTTAAATAATACCATCTCCAGACTAATAAACAGATTGACCCTGAAACAGCTACGATTGAGATAGATATTCCTATATAAGAGGCTATGAAAAGACTGATTCGAGTAATAAATACAAATAATAGGATGTATATCAGCAGTCTTTTTTGTTTTTCTAAAAAATCATTTGAAGTGTCTTGAAGAGGGTGATATCTTCGATTTTCGAAATGTAATGGAATAGAATAGTTGTTTGGGATTTGTCTAGGTAATTCCTTATAAAAAACTAAAAACAATGAGAGGGATAGAAAAAGTAATCCCATCATTCCTGGTACAAACATCATCTCAGTATAAAGTGAAAGGTTTAAATTCACTATTTTCAATGATATTAAATTGACGATATTACTTACACCAATAGGAGCACTCGAAGCGGTTGCAATTAACGCACCACTTAAGAGGTATGGGATTTTTTGATGATTTTTTAACCCGATATGCCTTAATAGTAAGATTAGGATAGGCGTTGTAATTAAGATGCTCCCATCATTGTTGAAAAATAATGTCATTAAGAAACACAACAACATCGTTAGCCAGAACAAGCGAATCCCAGATCCTCTAGATGTCTTTAATAATAGAAAAGCTGTCCAATAGTAAAATCCAAAACTCTCTAAAACAATTGCCATTACAATGGTAGCAATTATTGTAATTGCAGCGCCATTGACCTTTGACCCAATGTCAATTAAGTCTGTTATTGAGACACTTCCACTTAGAAATACTAGTATAGCTCCTATAGTTGCAGGAATTGCTTCGTTCATATTCTTCGGACGTATAAAGATCATCGCCATTGTCATAACGAAAGCAAAGACGGTTATAAATACCGAATAACCTTGCAACATATCAATTTTTCACACTCCCTTACACCAGGTGGTTATGGAACAATTAGTAACACCACCCTTGTCTTTATATATCTTTTGTACTGTATATATACGTGCCTCAAATGTAAGTTGTACTAAACAAAAGCCTCATTTTTTGATTAATCCGCTACAATCTAGTAGGTCACTCCCACACCGAACTCAATGGGATAACAAGTGTTCATTGAAAAACAGTTCTAATTTTGAGTTATCCCAATTAATATTGCGATTAAACCATATCAACTTCAGTGGTTGTTTCATAGTAATAAGAGAATGAAGCTTTAATTAGAAGGTGAAAAGGATGACAGAGGAAAATTCACTTAGAAGATATAAGAAAGATGATGATGGTGTTCTTTGGATATCGAATTACGTAGCAAAGGCCAGATCAAAAACAGAATACAAAGTACAAAGGTTACTGCATCATGAACACTCCCCATTCCAAGAAATTAGTATTGTTGATACGAAAGGTTTTGGAAGAATGCTAGTTTTGGATGGAACACCGCAAATCTCAACAGGTGAGGGATTTATTTATAACGAGATGATAAGTCATATTCCGATCGTGACTCATCCTGACCCTAAGAAGGTGGCCATGATTGGCGGAGGGGATTGCGGACCAGCACGTGAAGCGATGAAATATGCGGGAATTGAACAAATCGATGTTGTAGAAATCGATCAGCGGGTTACTGAAGTTTGTCGGACTTTGTTAACACCTTCTTCTTTTTATGACAATGACCCAAGATTTCAGATGATCCATGAGGATGGTCTCAACTGGATTCAAAAGAACAAAGGAAACTATGATGTCCTTATAATTGACCGGTCAGATCCGGTTGGACCAGCAGCAAAATTATTTAAGCCTGATTTTTACCAATATGTATATGATTGTCTCACTAATGAGGGCGTTGCCGTCTTTCAGTCAGGGTCTCCTTTTTATAATACTTCGACTCTACAAAAAACCGTTCATAATTTGAAGGAATTATTTCCGATAGTTCGCACATATTTGGTAACAATCCCTCTTTTTCCTTGTGGAATTTGGAGCTTCACGTTAGCATCGAAAAAATGGGATCCACTTCAAGCTGATTTAACGAAGCTATTAGACCAAGAAGCACAATATATCAATCCGGAAATTTTCCTATCCTCATTTGTTTTGCCTAACTATGTGAAAAAAATGATAGAAACAAAATGAGTAAGCTTCAATAGAATAAATAGTCAATTCTTTCATGTTTAGCATAAAAAGAGGTGATAAAACTTCTAATTTAAAATAGTGGGTAGCCTTGTGGCTACTCTTTTAGTTTGAGGAGCAGTAGCTTGAAAAATTGTTACCATATGAATTCAAGAATAGTTGTTCACAAAATTTTTCTGAAATTCGTTGATCATGTGAGAAAAGATCGTAATTATTTTAGAACGGTGTTTACTACGAATGGTTCGGGATATTTCAATTTGAAACGTATGAAAGTGATGATGATATCCTGAATAATCTATTCCATCCCCCAGCCTATGGTAAACAATCGATTCATCACCAATAAATTTTTCATCAAATACGATTTCTATTTCAGGTAGGATCTCTGATGCTTTTCTTGTTATAGTCTCTAAAAACCATTTTTTAATTATTGGTGAACATGATTGTCCATGTACTGTTCCAATCTCGATACCATAAGGCCCGTAATGGGTATCCTTCATTCCATGAAAAGATAAGTGAAGATAGGGTTGTGTGATATGGTTTTGCTCATCATCCAATATATTCAAGAACTCAACAATTTTTTTAACAGCATCTCTATACTCTTTTATCGCATGATCATTGTCTCCGTTTGGACTTCTATTCAAATCAGCTTCATTTCTCGATACTGAACTAATGATCCCTGCGCAGCCTGTTTTTTTTATGAGACTCTCAACAATTTTGTCGGTAAATACATCTGCTGCAGGTGGTGTGGCATGTAAGGCATCGACGTGGCCACATATAAAACCTTTCCCTTTGTTATATTTTAAGTAATTTTGCTGTATGAACTTCAATGACATCATTCTTGCCTCCCTATAGTTCCTCAATAATCATCGTCACACTATACTAACAAATGCAATTTCAGATAAATTTGTGAACCAATCAGCAAAATTGAGATGGAGAAGGTATTTATTAACCTTTTTTTCTTAAAAGGGCGGATGGACTGGGGTAAACATACTGGAAATTTTTTGGGGTTACCATAGTATATTAGAAACTACTTTTGTCTAGTATTGGAGGTTTTCCACATGGATTTTATGAACGAGCGAATCTGTATCGTATCTGATAAAGAGTTAACGCTACAAATCCTTAATTTAAATAATGTTCCATCTATTGAACTGGTAGATCCAAAAATATGTACCTATCCGATTATAGGCAGAAAATACGGTCAACATGGTGGGAATGACATTTCACTAATAAATACAAAAGATCAAGCGATTGATGATGGTTGTGATTTTTATACGAAGCTCTATCCAATTGAGGACGAGTATCGGGTGGAAGTTCAAGCACTAAGTATTAAAAAGATTTACAAAGCAGTAGTTCAGTGCGCGAAGTACAACGAAGTGACAATTCGAACTGAAACGTTTGGTTGGGAATGGAAGGAAGTAGACATAAACAGTCTACCGACAGACTGGTCGAACGTAGCGATTCGAGGATTATACGTAACTGGGCTTACTCATGGTTTTGTCAAAATAGGAATTCTTCCTAATGAGTCATTCATTGTAACGGATATTAATCAATCTAAGATTGGATATTCAGAACCAGAATTAAAGACAAAACCCTCCTTTACCATAGGGGCAGATGTTGAGTTTATGTTGAGTTGTGATGATGAGCTTTTAGCTGCATCCACTTTCTTTCCGGTTGAGGGAGCTGTTGGATGCGATGAGAGGCAAATTGAAAAAGATAGTGGTGAGTATGCATTAGCGGAATTAAGACCTGAAAAGGGAGATTCACCACAAGAACTTATTAGTCATATTAAACAATTAATACAAGAAGCATCAGAAAAGGTACCTTATAAAAATGTCGAATTTAGAGCAGGGAGCATGCCTTTTGCAGGCTATCAATGTGGAGGGCATCTCCATTTTGGAATCCCCTCTTCTTTATCTCTTTTAAGGGCTTTTGACCATTATCTTGCCCTGCCCATTGCAATGATAGAGGAAACAAGAACAGCTAAGCTTAGAAGGAGAACCAATCACGGTGGATTAGGTCGTTATCGTGTAAAACCGTATGGATTTGAATATTTGTCGTTAAGTTCTTGGATCATTGATCCGAGTCTTGCTCTATCTATTTTATGTTTAGCTAAGCTTGTCGCACTACATCATCATGAATTAAAGAGTGATTTTTTATTTCATCCACTTGTTCAACGGGCTTACTATCATGGGAATCGTCTTTTTCTAAAAAGCCTATGGAAAGAGATAAAAGCAACACTTATGAAGACCTCAAGTTACTCCAAATATGAAAGTGAATTATCCCATTTATTCAACATGATTGAAAATGAAAATCCAATCAATGAGTCAATAGATCTTCGTAGAAATTGGGGAGTGACAATTTCTAAAGAGTCTTATGATCCTGGACTTATCATCCAAATTCCAAAGAGAATGAGGTTAAAATATGACCTTAAAGAAGGAGACACTACCTTCGTTTGTGCAGGAAAAAACATGTCACCTGCGATCATTCAAGCCTATCCCTTCACATTTCGTAACCCAAATAGCATCCATCTTTCCAAATCTCTGCGCGAAAAACTGAATGTGCCGAAAGAGTGGAGTCCTAAATTATCAGCTGCAAATGGCGTTATTACACTAGGTCCCATTATAGGAATCCTCGCTGCCCGTCCTTTTGAAAGACAAACGACGTATTTTCAACACTTATGTAAGCTTGCGCATGAAAAGAAAATGTTTGCTTATGTTTTTGAACCTGGGGACATACTCTGGGATCAACAATTAATTAAGGGAACGTCGATCACTGGTGAGGGACTTTTTCCATTTCCAGCCGTCATTTACGACCGCTACTTTTTGGGTGGTAAAGAAAAAGGTGTTGACATAGATGAAGTCCGGGCCAAGCTTCAATCCATTAATAAAATTCCATTTGTCAATCCACCAGCTTTATTCCAATTGACAGGAAATAAATGGGAGGCTCATCAACTGCTCACAAAAGAGCATGAGGAATATCTTCCAGAATCCCGTCTATTAGAGGATCCTGCTGATCTAACAGAAATGCTTGATCAATTTGGAGAAATATATGTAAAGCCATTAGGCGGTGCGTTAAGCATTGGAGTAATAAGGGTGATTAGACGACCAGCAGGAATATTTTGGATGGATCTCAATCGGAAACTATTCCAGCAGGTTAACACTACTGAAGAATTATATTTAATGCTAACGCCTCTGATGAAAGACAACCCATATCTCGTTCAGGAGGGAATTCGACGAAAACAATATAACGGAAAAAATCTAGAGATCCGTGTATATATGCAGAAAAATGAAAAACAAATCTGGCTTAGAACTGGGATGGTTACTCGTCTTACAAGTGAAGATGTGATGACAGAAGAATCGGAAATGAATTTGCGGTTGAGCAAAGTATTCAATAGTCTATATCCAGATCTAACAGAACGACGCTACGTGATTAACAAATTAGCAAAAGCCTCTCATGGCATAGTGGCAACTGTAGAAGAAAAAGTTGGGGGATTTGGAGAGCTAGCAGTTGATTTATGTATAGATCAATACAACTCTATTAAACTGCTTGAAATTAATGCGAAGCCCGATAGCTTATTTTCACAAATTAGAGCATATAAACTGCGCACGTTAGCAGGCATCCGTTTACTCAATTATGCAGCGTCATTAGCAGGTTACAAAGAAGATGAGAAATAAAGAGGCGGTGATTTATCATGAAAAACTTGGCTTTATATGACATCCTCAATCAGATTGGAATTGTCGCCGAAAACGGCACGAAAAATCCAATGATTAAACAAGTGCTAAACTACGCAAAAAAAGAGATTGACGATCATACATTGGTGTTTCATATTGATCGAGAAAGAGTTAGAGGGAAGTATTGGAAGGATAATCACTCAGTCGTAATTGTAACAGATCAACCCGAATTATGTACTAATCTCGGGGATGAATCCAAACACCGTTTATCTTTGTCAGACAGGTGCTGAGGTGTACGAAATTTTGCAACCACACTTATATGAAAATACGATGATCCTTCTAAAAGTTACCCACCGTGTAATGACTAAATCAACCTTTAAAGAACTAAGAAGTAAGCTCATGTTTATGAGCGACGTAACGACTATTCCAATAATTAAAATATAGATGTAGGTTACTTTACCCTTAAAGTGGCAATGAGTATGATCACCATGGATCATTACAGTGATAGAATGACTCGTTGTTTAAATGAAAAAGATATCCCTTTTTTAATTAAACATTAAAACCCAAGCTGTTCTTAATTTAAGAGCAGCTTGGGTTTCTTATTAGGAACAATTAATACTTTGTCTAAAATGTAAAAAAGCAAAACCAACAAACAATAAGTCATTAAAAATATGATTCAAACGATCAAACCACTGAAAACCATTAGGATATTAAGGACGATATGCCATATTAAAGAAGGGATAATACTTCTTGATTTAATCGTTATGCCTCCATAAAAGAATCCACCAAAAGAGAAAGCAATGCAGACAATCCAAGGAAAGCCAAGCGAATAATGCTGTAAGCCAAAACCTAAACTGGTTATTACTACTGCCCATTTATCACCTAATTGCTCGGAAAAACGACTTAAAAGGGCTCCTCTCCATAGTAATTCTTCAAGTGTTGCATTTGTAATTGAAAAGATAAGGGCTACTAACCAAACATCTTGGAAAGATGACCATCCATTTTGAATAATAAATGGAATAAGTATCAAAACATTGATTGCTAATGCTATGGGGAGAAAATGTCTTATTTTTGTTTGATGAAAACCCGACCATACAAATGGAAAATGAATCATTTCATTCCAATGCGTTTTACCCCAATACCTAATGAATGGAATCTTATATAAAAGAGATAACGATAATAAGGGTACCAGAATGAACAATAATGATAGTCTATCTAAAAATACATATAATTCTTTTGACTGGACATCGATAAGCAAATGAGAAGTTACATATAAATATAGAAAGAAACCGATTCCAAAAAATACACTTGTTAAAATAAATAACTTCATAAACTTATCTGATCGTAAGAAAAGAAAAATAGCACAAATGCCCCATAAGCTTAAAAATAAATAGTTGGTTGTCTGAATTAAAATAATAAGAGATGTAAACAAACACAAGGAAATAACACTTCGAAGTATTGCCTGATTGATAACAAAACCTCCTAATTAAATTTCTCGCCAGTTAGCTCAACATAGAGAACATATGTAGAGCGGTCTTCGTCAATTTCAGCGGAAGTTTTTTTGAATTCATATTCTTCAAGACCTTCAATTTGTAAGAAGTCGTTTCCTAAAAGTGAGAGTACCTCATCGTGTGAAAAAAGTTCAAGTGTTTTTAGTAACTTTGATTCTTCATTCTCAGAATTCATGCGAATTTCTAAGGTAACATGTTTATAAGCTAATTCGTCTCGAAAAACAGTTTCCCCAGGAGCTTCTTCAACATAGATGACGAACATTTCTCGCTCTAATGAACACGAGGTTTGATGGTACACGATGCCATTTTTAATAAAATAATCACACAATCTTCTGCAAAATATTTCAGCTTGATTCAGCCTGTCATAATGGTAAAGTGCAGGATACCCTCTTTCCTTATCGTTGACTCGATATTCAAGGCCCGTTATTTTTTTCAAAAAAATCACTCCAATAATGGTATTAAGTCTACTATACTATAATAAGGTAATTTATTACTGAACTAGAAGAATTTTAGGAGGAAAACTTCTTGAGCAAAACTAAAAATCTTTTGACAGGGATTGTTTCTGCTGCGATGGTGACTGCGCTATCAGGATGTGGCCAGCCGCAATACACCCAGCAACCAACATCTGAGCCTTCTTCGTCATCTGTTCCGGAATCGAATAGGGAAGAATGTGAAGATTTAGAACTAGAGGATGATGTCTGGGTTTGTGATGATGATGACTCAATTTATTATGGTCAATATTACTCTGGAGGGAAATATCATTCATCGAAAAGTACAATAAAACCAACTTCTACACCGAAAAGCAGTAGCAGTAAAACGACAAGCACGACGACAACAAGCTCGGTAGACAGCAGCAGCTCATCAGGATTTGGTTCTGGAACATCTGGAGGAACTGGTGGTTAATGGTTTCTATTGAAGTGCACCGGAAAAAACGAGAAGAGGTGTATAGTGAGCTCACCGATTTCTGGCACGACTTAAATGGCAGTGAATACGCTCTGTATGATTTTGTGTTGATGACTGAACAAGAAATTAGTGAAATTAAGGAAGCAACAAATCGGATTGGTCAGATCTTTTTCAAAACTGCTAAGCTACTAAGAAATTCAGAGGATCCAACATTGCTACAGTTAGATATTCCAAAGGAAATTCTGCCCTTTATCAGACACCAATCTCTACCGGTTGAAGCGGTGATTGCAAGAATTGATCTTGTGAAAACGGAGAATGGCTTAAAAATACTCGAGCTCAATGCAGACACACCGACGTTTGAGAAAGAAGTTTTTCATGTGAATGCTAAAATGTGTCGTGAATTTTCATTAACCGATCCGAATCAAGGGTTAGAAATCGAGTTAGGAAAAGCAATAAAAAAGGCGATAGGTGAAGCGTGTTTTCGAACAAAACAAGCTCATGAACCATATGTGGTATTCACTTCACATGGTGATCATATTGAAGACAAGTACACGACAACGTACTTAATGGAGCTCAGTGACCTACAAGCCAGATATTGTCCTTTGGAAAAGCTACGAATTGTCAAAAATGTGGGGCTATTCGATGATTCAGGCAGAAAAATTGATGTTCTTTATCGTCAAACGTATCCATTAGAGCAACTCATTCTCGATCGAGATGAGGCATCACAAGATAAAGTCGGAATTCAATTGTTAGAGCTTGTTATTGCAGGTAAGCTCGTCATTCTAAATCCTATCTCGTCATTTTTGCTTCAATCAAAAGCGATTCTAGCTGTCATTTGGGGGCTGCTTGAGATGAATTCTCCCTATTTTTCAGAGGAAGAAAAGGAATGGATTCAACTATACTTCTTACCTACCTATTTGGAAGAGGATCATTTTCTAAAAAGCGAAATCAAATATGTGAAAAAACCAAGCTTTGGTAGAGAGGGAGATACGGTTGAGATTTATGAGGGAATGGAAAAAATCGCTGAAGATACGTCAAAAACATATGCAAGTTCACTACCAATCTATCAGCAATATGTTGAATTGCCGTCTCATCCAATTCAAACAACAAATGGAAAGAAAATGGCTAAGCTTTTAATCGGCAGCTTTTTAATAAACGGAAAAGCAAGCGGAATTGGGATTAGAGCAGGAAATCAAATCACAGACAATGGAGCGTATTTTTTACCGCTGGGAATAAAACCTTAAGCTAAAAAGAAAGGGTTGAAATGTATGACATTTTTGGATTTACTATTATCTACCTTCGCTTATATCGGAGTTGCTTCAATACTTCTTATCGTAGGAATTATTTTATTTGAATTAACTACAAAAAATAAAGAAATCGAACTCATTAAAAACGGAAACAAAGCGGCAGTTTATGCTTTTGGAGGTCGAATCCTTGGATTAGCCATCGTCCTTCACGCTGCAATTACAAACTCAGTCAATCTACTAGACATGGTCATCTGGGGCGCCATCGCCATCGTCATCCAAATTGTCCTTTTCTACATAGCGGAGTGGATAACACCAAAATTTAATATTAAAAAAGCAATTGATGAGGATAACCAAGCTGTGGGGTTGTTTTTATTATTTTTATCGATTGCAATTGGACTGGTGATTGCTGCTTCGTTAACGTATTAAGTGAAGTAATTAGGATCAAGTAAGTAAAAAACAAAATAGGTTAATTTGAACATACCAAATTAAAGACTTTTTCACTCATTAACAGATGGGCGAAAGGTCTTCTTTTTCATTTTTAAAGAATAGGTAACCTCCTAGTATGAAAGATGTGTTTTTTGTTAGTTTGGATTTGGATAGAAAAGGGAAAAAGGACCATTGACAATGGGGAATAATATGCATTTTTAACTATAATATCCAATAATTCTTTACAACTGTTTCTAATTCTTGGATAATGAGTCTGTTAAAATCGCATGGAAAAGAAATGGCATAGAAGGACAAAAGATGCATGCTTTAAAGCAGAAATCTGGGTGATTGCTACTATCATTAAAACTTTCTAAATTATTTTATGTTTGACGATGGGGAGGGTGAGTAATATGGGAATTGAGCAACTTTCATCACAAATTCATTCCGTTCATTCTACAATTAGTTATCTAAATCAGGATGTACATCAGAAGAGGGAACAGTTGGAACGGCTAATACAGTGTAATCAACAGCTACTCACACTTCACGAAGACCTTTTTAGTATTTTACCGTCTATTAGGAGACCAGAACTTCATTCGCAAAATTGGGTTGGTTCCAATGCTCAAGAGTTTGAAGATCTACGGGAAACATCAATTGTAAATCAATTTCACCAACTCTTAAATTATCAATATAGTAACCTTGAACAAGCTCTAGAAGTAAAAATAACAGAAATTAAAAATGAACTAAATTCCTTAGAATCTCGTATTTATAGTCAGCAAACAAGACTTTCTCAACTAGAGAGTCGGAGAAAGGAAATGTTAACGTATGAGTAAGGAAATTAAAATAGACTTTTCAGAAGTTGAGGAAGCGATCTCAAGTGCAACATCTGCGATACAATCGGTTAAAACAGATCTTCCCACAGTAGAAGTAGGAAAAAACCAGTTAACATCCCTCACAGAACTTCAATCCTTAATGAATGAGCTAACGTCTGCGATCATTAATTATCAAAACATCCTTGCAGATCAACTTGAGAAAACAACTAGTTTAATTGAAACAGTTAAAGAAACAGATCGAGCAACTGCTTCAAGCATGAGGAAGGGTGATTTTGTATGACGACCTTAGACGCCAGGTCACTTGATACTTGGGTAGTATCGATTCGTCAGTATCTTATCTCTCAACAGAAGGATATGAAGAGTGTCTTTGATAAAATTGTCACTCTGTCAACGTTAGATAACGCGCTTACTGGTGATGGTGGAGACGCGATTAAACTGTTTTACCGGGAGAGCCATCATCCCTTGTTGTTATTTTACGAAGCAACAGTTACACAGCTTCTCACATTTTTAGAGCATTATCAAAGTGCGCGTATGGATTTCGATTCAGCTAGTACGGCCTATGTTGAGACATCCTTCTTGGAACATGAGCTTACCTCTTCATTACAACGTCTTCGTTCTACAATTACTGACATGGTGGATCAACTGAATCGACAAGCAGATACTATTTCTGATATCGTCCACCTGCCAGGACTGCAAGATGCAGATGTTATTGAGGGGATCGAATTAGGACTAAGAAGGGGAAAAGAAACCGCAGAAAGTCTAGAAGAATTTGACCACCAACAACTTCAGGGTATCTCAGCGATACATAAGGATGTTACAATCCTAAGAAACTACATAGAAAAACTTACTAACGCTGTTCAAGCAAAGAATTTTTCTCTTCGTGACTACAAAAGTGGTGACTTTACCAAGCATGATTGGTATGAAGACTTGCATTCTACTTTACTAGTAAGAGCAGAAGAATTCTTATCTCCTGAACTACAAAAAGAGTTAGCTACTAAGCAATACACATCCATTGCACATAACATTCTCGACTATTTTAAAAGTATTAAAGATTCAATGGGCTGGGGTGATAATCTCTTTGTCGGTTCACGTATGGCCGTTGCGGGATACTATACAATCCTTTCGAGATCAGTAAGCATCCACTATCCTAATGGCAAACCTTCACTGATTGATCGGTTTAAGCGCAATTATACGTTTACCGTTCGGGCAAGTGATTCATGGAAAGCATCAACGGGATATTCAAACCCAATCGCTAGATTAGTTCATAAGATTCAGCAAAGTCCACTTCCTCAAAACAAACTGTTAAAGGAAGTTGCCCAATATTTCAAGGGTTATCCAAATCCATCAAGTTTTTCTAAACACATTACCGGCTTCGCTAAAAATAAAACAGCCCCAGAGACATTGTTAAGACAGCAAGCAATAGCAGTTGAACGCTCAAAATATGGACTTAAAGAATTAGCAAGCAACGTGGCAGATACCAAAGGATTGAGTAAGGTCTCAAGGGGAATTCCTGTTGTAGGAAATGCTGTTACGGTTGTTTCTAATTTTCAGGAGTTTACAGATTCTTCAAATGTAGATAAGTCGGTCAGTAACAAACTAGGAAGATTTGCGGCAGGAACAATCGTTGACCTTGGCGCGACAGCAGCTGGTGCCAAAGTTGGAGCGGTTATTGGTAGCTTTGGAGGACCTGTTGGTATCGTGGTAGGTGGAGCAATAGGTGCAGCAGTTGGAGCGACACTAAGTACCAAATATGGTGATAGTATAAAAGAAGTTGGTGGTAATGCTACAGAAGCAGTCGTGAAATTTGGATCAAACTTAAAAGATAAAGCAGGAGACGCTTTTAAGTCTATCGGTTCCTGGTTTAAATAGGAGGATTTTTATGGACCATATTATTACAATGACTAAAGAAGAACTAACCATATTATTAATAACAGCAGACTTGCATGAGGAAGCTAGGGAATTACTTTATGACCCGATTAAAACAAAAAATACTGGCGAAATAGAGGCAATTTTTCAAACAACTGTGAATCAATTGAGAATGAAGGGTATTTGGGATGAACCTAACCATCAGATGGGACTAAATCCTATTAATGAAGAAACAATGAAGTTCTTAGAGATCTATGCAAATAGTAATGTTATAATTCGTGCTATAAATTCAAAAAAAAATGCGAATTTAATTTTTCACTATGTCGAAGAAGATACATGGCTTTATCATTTTGTGGATGATGAAGTTATTCATGAGTTTGCTTTTATGACTGAATCTGAAATCCCAAGTACTCTAAGAGACTTTTATTCTTTTTCTCTACTTAACGAAAATCAAAATCAACTTTCATTTAATTTATCGGATAAATCGTTTGATCTTTTAAGCAACCCCAAAAAACAAAAGCTAGTTGAGAAAAAATTCAAAGGAAATCCTCAAGAAAAAGAAGCATTTGAACACTTCCTTGTAGACTTATCAGCTCATAAGCACCAAATGGAAAATATTTCTCTATTTTCAATTGATGAAGCGAGTCAGCTATACATGGAGAATATTGTTTTTTTCTTTCAAGCTGAAAAAGGAGTTTGGTTGTCAGAATACGAACATGAAAAGGAGCTACCTTTAAAAATTCAGCATGCAGATGATCAAAAATGGGAAGAAATCCTTGAAGGTGTTCAGTCATACTCAAGACAATTAATTAAAGTGAAAAATAAGGCAGTAAAAAATTAAGTTTTAAAAGGAGTTATTATGACAGAGTTAGTTCGTATTGCTGCTTTAGGCATATTAGGTTCTCAAGGAGCATACTTCGTTACAATCTTTTTGTTAGGTCGTTTAATGATTGATTGGTATGAATGGGGTTATTTCTTTAATACAAATAATTGGTTTTTGAAGATTGCAAATGGTTTTACTGCTACCTTTTTTGGAATTGCATATTGGGCAGGGAAACGCGTGGACCATCATAATTGGTTTTTAAAGCGAATTTATTTAATGGGCTATCTATTTGTTTATATAATTATCGCGATGATTGCTTATGATATTTTAGATTATTTTCTAAATGTTATTGATGGATTCATTTATACATAATAATCCAAAATGCTCTTTATTTCAGGAGAAACGATAGGGTAAATAAAAAAATGAAACAGGAAATTAATTCTTATAAAGATCAAGATAAAAAAGGAGCACTATGACTGAATTAGTTCGTATTGCCATCTTGGGCATATTGGCTTCTCAAGGAGGATATTTCTTAGCAATCTTCTTTGGGGGGCGTCTAATGATAGATTGGTATGAATGGGGTTATTTCCATAATACAAATAATTTCTTCTTAAAGATTGCAAATGGTTTTACTGCTACCTTTTTTGGAATTGCTTATTGGGCAGGGAAACGCGTGGACCATCATAATTGGTTTTTAAAGCGAATTTATTTACTGGGTTATGCATTTGTTTATATGATTATTGGGATCATTGTTTATGATATTTTAGATTATTTGTTAAGGGTGATTGAAGGATTCATTTATACATAAAAGTAACACAAGCAAGGACGTGATAACTTGAAGGATTTCCTCGCTGCTGTTATGTTAATAGGTTTTTTATATGTCGTCTTTTTTATTGTTTATTTAGGAATTTTTGTTGAAGATGGGCTTGTAGCGAATAGTAATCCGATCATTTTAGGAGGTGTATACCTCTTTGGAATAGCTGCTGCATTAGCCGCGGCTCTGAGTTTTACTACCAACCATTGGTCTAACCCAACTTATAAAAGAATTGTAGGTGGGTTTATGCTAGTTGTTGTTGTTCTTGGTTGGCGAGTTTTTGTATGATAAGAAGATTGGTAGCTTTCATAGGATATTATTACCCGAGTGGAATAAAGCCAAAAAAGAGCGAGTGATCCTCAAAAAGTATTTAAAGAATCACCAGCTCATTTTATTGTTTTTTCAGCTTTTCCTCAGCTAGTTTAACCATCTCTCTTACCATATTCCCACCTAAACGACCGCCAACTTTTCCAGCTTCTTTGGAAGTTAGATTTCCGTTGTTTCCTTTTGTTAATGGAACACCAACCTCATTGGCCATTTCAAATTTTGCATTGGCAGGGTCTTTTGTATTCGCAACATTTGCTTTCAGCTGATCAACAGCTTGTCTTGCCTCAGGGACAAGTAATTTATTTCTTCTGGTCATATAATGATCCCATCCTTTTTATAGTAGGATGACCAGTGAGGAAAAAACTATTCTAATGGATTACTTCTTTGATCCTCAGTTGACAAGGTTACTATTTTTTCTAATAACTCGTTTGTGCGTTTTTGTTCAATAAGAATCTTTTCCAGTAATTCTTTTGTGTAAGTTGTACTTGATTTTTCCGTCTCTAGTCGGCCATTCAAGGAACTATTAGAATATTGATTACCTTGATTTTCTGAAAATGTGCTGAATGTGTAGTTTTTGTTAATAGGCAAGCCGAGGGGATCTGGTTCAGTAGTAAGATTGTTTGAGTTTGTTGATATTACAATAATGGTGTAAACAGTATTCGTTATCTGGTTGAGTATATTTTCAAGAAGGCTCTTGTAACGCACGTCAACCCAGTCACGACAAAATTCATTTTCTACTGAAACAGTTGCGGTTTTTCTCTTTTCGTCTATTGTTACTAGATTAGATGATTTTAGCCAAGTTTCAAAGCTCGGTTTTGAGATTCTTTCAGCGGCAATTTGCAAGACCTGTTTCCAAATTTGCTGGTTCATTTTTTTTATCACTCCTTTTATTTTTGAACTGGTTTTAACTCATTTATTTTAACATAATTATCAATCCCTTTTGACCTTGTATGAATTGTTATTTACTAATAAATAATGAAAATAAACGAAGTGTACTTGTTAGTTTAGAGCAGTTTTTAGAATATAATGGATACACTTTTTTCAGCAAGATAAGTACATGTAGTCAATCAACTTTAAGGAAAATACCGCCACTATTCAGTAATATAGAGCTTTAAAACTATTATCTTATTGACAAAACATTTCGGTACAACATACAATAGCAATAAGTTATTAGTTATTCAGAAAATTCTGTATGAAAAGAGAACTTAATGAACTTACAACCTGATCAACGAATGGGACGAAATGCGATGCTTTTAGCTTTGAGTAGCGAAGAGGAAGCAGCGCTTTATCTGGAACAGCTAAATCAGCAAGGGTTTACCTATTGTCAAGGCAAAACGGGATCAATGGAAACGCACAAAGTGGTGGCTGCAATCGAAACGGCAGCAAAGCGCCAAGGTGTGATTTCTAGTGAAGGATACCGAGAAACACATGCACTTTATCACGCAATCATGGAAGCACTTCATGGTGTGACAAGAGGGCAAGTTTTATTGGGAAGTGTACTCCGAACGGTCGGATTGCGCTTTGCCGTTGTACGTGGAAAGCCGTATGTAGAAGAAAGTGAAGGAGAATGGATCGCCATTGCCCTTTACGGAACAATTGGAGCACCAGTAAAAGGCTCCGAGCACGAAGCGATTGGTTTAGGAATTAATCACATATAGATGCGCCCATAGTTATTAGATAGCAGGGGGCTGTATCAATGGAAAACACCATTTTAAGGTGTTTCCATTGGTATGGCCTCCTTTTTGTATGGGATTGGTGGATGGATTAAGGATAATTGCACGAGAATCCAGTATTCGCGTGAGAATCCAAATAGTTACGCAGCCACCTACTGCTCTGAGCCAAGACGATTACATTCACAAAAAAGGGGGAACAAAAATGATCGAGCTAACAGGGTCCTTGTTAAGCATTGAGCTAGCGAAAAAAATTGTTTATGAAAACGAACGGATAGATGTTCCAGATCAAATTTGGGCTAAAGTTGAAAAAAGCCGTGGAGCGGTCGAAAACATTGTCAGCCAGAAAAAAGTCGTTTACGGTATCACAACTGGTTTTGGAAAATTTAGTGATCATTTAATTGAAGCAGACGATGTCGAGGAGCTTCAATTAAACTTAATTCGCAGTCATGCGTGTGGGGTGGGAGAACCATTTCCAGAAAAGGTCTCGCGCGCGATGCTGTTACTACGCTTGAATGCTTTGTTGAAGGGGTTTTCCGGGATTCGAAAAGAAGTACTAGAGCTGTTTATCAACTTGCTAAATCACCAAATCCACCCCGTGGTCCCACAGCAAGGATCATTAGGTGCTAGCGGAGATTTGGCGCCTTTATCACATATGGCCCTCGTTCTCATTGGGGAAGGAGAAGTGTTTTTCAAAGCAAAAAGAATGGATACAGGAGAAGCATTTCAACTAACAGGATTATCCCCTGTAACTCTAAAAGCGAAAGAAGGATTAGCACTAATCAATGGCACACAAACAATGACGGCAATGGGATTGGTAAACTACATCGAAGCTGAGGCGATTGCAATTCAAGCTGATTACATCGCTTCAATGACACTTGAAGGATTAAGAGGGATTATTGACGCGTTTGATGAGGATATTCATGTTGCACGAGGGTACCGAGAACAAATCCAAGTTGCAGAGCGTGTACGTTCCATTTTAAAAGGAAGTTTTTTAGTCACACATCAAGGTGAATTAAGAGTTCAGGATGCCTACTCCTTAAGGTGTATTCCTCAAGTTCATGGGGCAAGCTGGCAGGTGCTCGACTATGTAAAAGATAAGCTTGAAATCGAAATGAATGCTGCAACCGATAATCCACTCATTTTCGATGAAGGAAGAAAAGTATTATCTGGTGGGAATTTTCATGGACAGCCGATTGCGTTTGCGATGGACTTTTTAAAGGTAGGGGTAGCAGAATTAGCGAATATTTCTGAGCGAAGAATTGAGCGACTTGTCAATCCACAGTTAAATGACTTACCAGCTTTTTTAAGTCCAATGCCAGGCTTACAATCTGGTGCGATGATTATGCAATATTGTGCGGCCTCACTCGTTTCAGAAAATAAAACGCTCGCGCATCCAGCAAGTGTGGATAGCATTCCTTCCTCTGCGAATCAAGAGGATCACGTTAGCATGGGGACAATCGCTTCCAGACATGCCTACGCGATTATCCAAAATTGCAGACGTGTTCTAGCGATCGAACTAATTTGTGCAATGGAAGCAGCGACGTTCAGAGGTACAGAGAAAATGGCCGTTACGACTCGAACTCTACATGCGCTTGGAAGAAAGATCGTTCCGGCAATCACGAAGGACCGCGTTTTTTCGAAGGATATCGAAGCATTAACAGCGTGGCTACTGAATACCGATTTAGAACAAGTACTAATTAATCGTCAGGATACGAAAGGGGAGATCGTTAAATGAAAGCGAAACAAATCGGCGCAAACAGAGGGACAACACTAGAATGCAAAGGCTGGGAGCAAGAGGCAGCACTTCGTATGCTGTTGAACAATTTAGATCCTGAGGTTGCAGAAAAGCCTGAGGAACTGATCGTGTACGGAGGAATTGGAAAAGCAGCACGAAACATCGAAGCATTCGAGGGAATTGTCAGATCATTAAAATCTTTAGAAAACGATGAAACTCTTCTGATTCAATCCGGAAAGCCTGTCGGGATTTTTAAAACACATGAACATGCACCACGTGTTCTTTTATCAAATTCAGTACTCGTCCCCAAATGGGCAAACTGGGAAACTTTTCATGAGTTAGATAAAAAGGGATTAACAATGTATGGACAAATGACGGCAGGAAGCTGGATTTATATTGGAACACAAGGGATCCTACAGGGAACGTACGAAACCTTTCTCGCTGTTGCAAACAAACACTTCAACGGAACGCTTAAAAACACACTTACTATGACTGCAGGACTGGGTGGAATGGGTGGAGCACAGCCACTTGCCGTCACGATGAATGGAGGCGTCGTTATTGGGGTTGACCCTGACCTGAGTCGAATTGAAAAGAGGCTTTCTACAAGATATTGTGACAAAATGACTCACTCTCTAGAAGAAGCAATCTATTGGGCAAGCGAAGCAAAAGAAGAAGGAAGGCCGTTATCGATTGGACTTGTCGCAAATGCAGTGGATGTGTTAGCAGAGGTCATTAAAAAAGACATTAAAATTGATATTTTAACGGACCAGACGTCAGCTCACGATCCATTAAACGGCTACTTCCCACACGGTCTTTCATTAGAGGAAGCTCATCAGTTGAAAAAGGATCATCCAGATTTATACATTGAAAAAGCAAAGCAATCAATGGCCCAGCACGTTCGATACATGCTGCACTTACAGGAGAAAGGAAGCATTGTATTTGACTACGGAAACAACATCCGTCAAGTCGCTAAGGATGAAGGTGTTGAAAATGCGTTTGATTTCCCAGGTTTCGTTCCAGCGTACATCCGTCCTCTATTTTGTGAGGGCAAGGGACCTTTCAGATGGGTGGCATTATCAGGTGATCCTGCCGATATTCATCGAACAGATCGGTTAATTAAGGAGCTTTTTCCTGAAAATAAAGGTTTGCAACGTTGGATTGATTTGGCGCACGAACATGTTGCATTTCAAGGCTTGCCAGCGCGAATTTGTTGGCTTGGGTACGGAGAACGAGTCAAAATGGGCCTCGCGATTAACGAATTAGTTCGAACTGGAGAATTAAAAGCTCCTATTGTCATCGGGCGTGATCATTTGGACTGTGGTTCTGTAGCCTCACCAAATCGTGAAACAGAAGCAATGAAAGATGGCAGCGACGCAATTGGCGACTGGGCGGTTTTAAATGCATTAGTCAATACAGCAGCAGGTGCTAGTTGGATCTCATTCCATCACGGTGGAGGAGTAGGAATGGGATACTCGTTACATTCTGGAATGGTTGTCGTTGCAGATGGATCTCAAGTGGCAAAAGAAAAACTCGAGCGCGTACTAGTCTCAGATCCAGGCATGGGAATCATCCGTCATGCAGACGCAGGTTATGAAACTGCACAACAGTTTGCAAAAGAAAAAAACGTGAAAATTCCCATGCAGGAGAGGTTAGAGGAGGAATGACATTGCAACACTTTGACATTGTTTTAGAAAACATCGGCCAACTGTTAACGATGGATTACGGGGAAAGTGGCCCTCGAAAAGGAAAAGCTATGGATCAGCTCGTTATTCATGAGAATGCGGCTCTTGCAATAGTAGAAGGCGTCGTAGCAAAAATTGGAAGCCACGTTGAAGCAGCAGAATGGACAGCAAAAACAAGAGTCGATTGTGAAGGCAAGCTGGTAACCCCAGGATTAATTGATCCACACACACATCTCGTTTTTGGAGGTTCTCGTGAACATGAAATGAGTCTAAAGCAAAAAGGAGTGCCGTACTTAGAGATTTTGAAACAAGGGGGAGGCATTTTATCAACAGTAAAAGCAACAAGGAATGCGAGCGAGGAAGAACTTTATCAAAAATCAACATTCCATCTTACTAGAATGCTAGCCTTTGGTGTCACCACAGTTGAAGCAAAAAGCGGCTATGGTCTTGAGAAAGAAACTGAGTTAAAGCAGCTTCGTGTTGCAAACAAGCTAAACGACAATCATCCTGTTGACCTTGTCTCCACTTTTTTAGGAGCTCACGCGGTTCCAGAAGAATATAAAAATAACCCAGAAAAGTTTTTAGATGTGATGGAATCTCTATTAGATGAAATTAAATCAGAGAACCTAGCACAATTCGTAGATATTTTTTGCGAAACGGGTGTGTTCTCAATTGAACAATCGCGCCACTTTTTAAAAAAAGCAAAGGCAAAAGGCTTCCATGTCAAAATACATGCCGACGAAATCGATCCTCTAGGTGGTGCAGAACTGGCTGCTGAACTAGACGCAATCAGTGCAGAGCATTTAGTTGGTACTTCAGAAGAAGGGATTAAAAAATTAGCAGACGCTAAGGTCATTGCCTGCCTACTTCCTGGAACATGCTTTTATTTAGGAAAAAGCAGTTATGCAAAAGCGAGAAAAATGATCGAGGAAGGAGTAGCAGTCACACTTGCAACCGACTTTAATCCAGGAAGCTGTCCAACGGAAAATCTTCAGCTCATTATGACGTTTGCGGCCATTCAATTAAAAATGACAGCAAAGGAAATTTGGAATGCAGTAACCGTTAATGCCGCTCATGCCATTGGCTTAGGGGATGAACGTGGAATCATCGCACCACTGAAACAGGCAGATCTTGTTCTGTGGAATGCAACAAATTACGAATATATTCCGTATCATTTCGGTGTTAATCACGTTCAAACAGTGATCAAAAAAGGCGAAATTGTGTATGAGGAGGGAGAGCAAAATGGAGAATCTACCTTATCTTACACACGAAGCTAAATTTAAAGATTCCGGCATCCATCGAGCTAGTGAGTTATTAAAAAGATGGGGAAATGAAACGGTGGAAGGGTTAGGTTTAATCGGCGTTCCTTTATCAAAACCGTCGATTAGCCACTCAGGTGCATCCTTCGCTCCTGAAACGATCCGGAAAATGATGAACGCTTTTACGACGTATTCTATTCAACAAGATACTGACCTGATCGCAAGTTCAATTACCGACTTTGGCGACATATTAATGCATGTAACAAACCTAGAGGAATCTCATCGTAGAATTGAAAGCTCGATCGAAACCATTTTGCAATCAAGTCCCAGTATGAAACCGATTTTTTTAGGAGGCGATCATTCGATCACAGCACCAATTGTCAAAGCATTTCAAAGGGTACATGGGAAAGTGGGTATCATTCAATTTGATGCCCATCATGACCTGTGCAATCTTGAGGACGGTGGACCATCAAACGGTACTCCGTTTCGTCAGCTGATTGAACATGGTGCAATACAAGGAAAGCATCTCTATCAAATCGGCATCCGAGATTTTTCAAATGGAAAAGTCTATTCAGATTATGCGAAAGAAAACGGTGTTACCGTTTATCCAATGAGCGACGTTTATCAAAGAGGAATAACAGCAATCTTGAAAGATATCATAGCTAAGCTTCAAAAAGAGGTTGAAATAATTTACGTTTCGCTCGATATGGATGTAATGGATCAAGCCTATGCCCCAGGCTGTCCTGCGATTGGCCCTGGTGGAATGGACTCACAGATGATAATTGAAGCAATTAGTTTGCTCTCAAAGGAACCATCAGTATGTGGGATGGACATTGTTGAAATCGACCCGACGCTAGATTTTCGGGATATGACAAGTAGATTAGCTGCTTATAGTGTGCTTACGTTTTTAATGGGATTTGGTAGGAGGAATTAAGTCGGAGTTCCTTGATTATCAGGTATAATTTATTTATAATGAAGATAACAATAAAAAGAGATCAGGTGCGCTAACACCTGATCTCCGCAACTACATGCCGTAAAATGAGCGGCTAACCCAAAGTTTTTATGTAGAATCAAAAAAGAAGTATCACCCAAAACCTTTAGGAGAGGATGGGCTGATTACTTCTTTTTGTTTTGACTTAACATAACCACAATCGTTACTACACCTATCAAAACTAAATTTGAATACAGTGCAATAGACATTGCTTCATATGTTGTCATTTTTGCCACCTCCCTTCAAGGGAAGTGGCTAACCGCCCACCTGCTTATGTAGTTGCTAGTTTTAATCTTAGCACTTTTCTAACTAAAAGGGAACATTAGTTCCAACTTATTCACCTATCTTCTCTACATAATACCTTCCTAATTCATCTTTTTCCAATCATTTACTAATGAAACAAACTAATAAACCTGTTAGCCTATATGTCATGCCCTGTTCGGATTAATAAAAACGATTAACAGGAGGTTAACAGATGAAAAATTATCTTATGATGATCACTTCGGTTATGGTTCTTTTCATGCTCATACCTACTAAAACAGAAGCAGAAGAAGTATCAGAAGTATCAGAAGTATCAGAAGTACAGACTGGTGACACATTAACTCTACTTGGTAAAAAATATGGACTAGATATGAATGATGCTCCAATAACAAATGAAAATACCCAAGATTTACGTTTTGTCGGAACAGAAGTTACTCTAGATGGAGATCAGGAAACAATAATTACAACTGCGGTAGCTGTAGCTGCGGTTCAGGACAAAAACATTCCTGAAATAGATGTGGATGCAGCCGAGGACACCACTATTACCAATGAAGAAAAAGATTTACTTGCGCGTCTTGTTCATGCAGAAGCAGAAGGTGAGCCATTTGCGGGTAAAGTTGCCGTTGCGAATGTCGTGCTAAACCGTGTTGAACACGAACAATTTCCTGATTCTGTAGAAGAAGTTATTTTTGAGGAAAATGCATTTCAACCTGTGCAAAATGACTCGATTTATGAACCAGCAGATAAGGAAGCACACGAAGCTGTTGAAGAAGCAGTGGACAATGGTGAACTGGATAAAGAAGTCGTTTATTTTTATAACCCAGAAACAGCTACAAGTAATTGGATTTTCACTCGTGAAGTAGTAAAGAAAATTGGAAACCATGCATTTGCTATTTAAAAGGCTCGGGCAGCAGACTTTGCTGTACGTGCCTTTTTTTTTTAGCTAGTATTCTTGACTATTCATCCAAAGTGACACTTTAATATAGTGTTAAAAATAATGTGTTAAGAGGGATCGTATGCTCGTTAATAAATTGATTCGAACTGGACTAAAATTTCTAGGTAGGCCTTATGTTTTTAATGCCATTCCATCTCAAACTAAAAATTTCGATTGTAGTTCATTCACTCAGTATGTATACGGATTATCAGGTATTCCACTACCAAGGAATTCTCGTCAACAATTTCAAATAGGTCTAGAAGTTCCATTTAATAGGTTGAGAAAAGGAGATCTACTTTTTTTTACAACTACGAAAAGAAAGCAGAAAAAAGGGGTAGCTAAAATTGGACACGTTGCAATCTATCTAGGAGGAAATAAAATCCTCCATACCTACCGAGAAGGGAAGAAAGTGAAAATTTCAGATTTAGAGAACTATTGGAAAACAGTGTTTATTGGGGCAAAAAGAGTGATATGAAGAAGTGCCTTTATTTATTTCGAATCCATCAGGTATACCTGGCTTTAAATTAATCATTAAAGGAGTTTTGGAGGTGTCTAACCATACAGTTGATGTATATGCGTTTTTCGTTAATGGTGCTAATCAAAGTGAAAATAGGCAGAGAGTACATCAAGATATTCAAAAAGCCAATCTTGTTTGGGAGGGGTGTATAACCTTTGTACTAAGAGGACTATATTTTAGTGCGAACCAACAAAAGATAGATGCAAGTTCAATTTTAGATAGGCATGTTTTTAACAATAAACAAATCGATTCTATCATCCAAAATCGAAATAACTTGATGTACCCAATATCACCAAATAAGCTACCAGTTGTTACAACTCAGCAATGCCAAATAGCAAAACAAAGTAATCTTGCAAACGTTAGAGCTCGTAAAAATCAATCAGATTTCATTTAATATTTTTAAGAGGAAAAACGCTGATTTTTTTGATCAACGTTTTTTATTGTTGTACGAGAAGTATATAAAAACGATTATATAAAAACTAACCGACAGCCATTATTCCAAGTGGACTACTGTCTAGGATCATATCCTGCAGCTTGTAACTAGCAATCGGAAACATAGGAAACCCAACATACCCAGGCGTAATATCGTATTCGTCAAAATATATAATCAGTGATTTGTCTGCAATGTAGTATTTTTGATTAGGTTGAATGCCTTTAAACGGTTCGAGAAGTGGAATGTCCCGGTCTTTGATTTGTTCTTCAATTAACTCATTAATTCGCTGTTTATAGTCACTGTTAGCTTTAAATAAATCCTTTAACCGATAAATTTTCCCCGTTCTAACGTCTGTTGTGATTGAATCTAGATAATTTACAGGATGAGCGAGTGTCGGCATATTCGCAAAAATACTCAAGGTCAGACTCACGATTCCCCGTTGATTATTTTTAATTTCAAAGTCACCCAGCAATTCAGTTACACCAGGTTGATAGTATCCTTGCTCATTCACTTTAGAAAACATTGCATACATTTTACGGTAAATGGCTTCATTTACTTTTTGTTGGATGTACTTATTAGAAAGCAATAGCTGTGGGTAGAAGATTGATAAATTAGGAGAAGTGATGGCTTTTGTTGAAATTTTTACTGGTAAACGAAAACGTTCCATCTTATCAAATCCTTTTATAGTCTCATCATAGTTTATTCACCTATAGGGTTTTGTTGAAAATAAGAAAAAAAGAGCAGAAGTGGATTTATCGACTTCTACTGCTTTTGATATTAAAAAATCATTAAAAACCATCTTCGGCATAAAACGGTATACTAAGTTTGTTTTCTACTGCACGTAGCCTCTGATTCAAACGATTCAAGCGGCGTGTATGACGCTCATCATTTTTATTAAGTCGGTTAATTTCCTGATTAACACGATTCAATTCTTTATTTAAACGAGTGATTTCTTGATTTAGTCTGGTAAGTTCTTTGGTCTGCTGTTCATTCTGTCTTTCAAGCGCACGTATACGGCGTTCTAGTGCCTGAGTTTGGGGCGGTTGTCGATCAGGATCTTCAAATTCTTGCTGTTGAACATATGGATTGTAATAATAATTCATCATTTCATCAGTTGCTGGTTGTTGGTACATATATGGATCATAGTTATTGTCCATATAGCGGTTCATTTGTTGTGGCACATAGCCGGGATAATACTGAAATGGATTCATGTTGGCAGATCTCCTCTTTCTTTTTTTAGGTCGTGATAAATACCCTACAGGATATGAAGGTTTTTGGTTTGTGACTGGGCGCTCCTAGGTACAGGCTTCAACTAATAAAGAAACGATTACTAGTTAAGAGAATTAAGACCATCAATTATTAGGAATGAAGCAGGGGTTGAGGAAGAGGATAGTAAAGGGGAAATTTTGTTTATAGGTGATTGAATTAGAATATGTCACAAAGTGGTAACCTTTGTAAGGAATCACTTTTTTTCGGTCGGCCAATTTTTGAAATTCCTTACATCAACACTCCCCAAAAAATATGGATAAATTTTAGATTATATGGAAAAACCTTATCACTTTCCGCACAATGGTTGACTCTAGACTAGCTGAAACATATCGTTATTATGAAGAAAACTTGGAAGAGGGAGAATGTACATGAAAGCTGCTATTGGCATTGACATTGGTGGAACCAAGATAGCGATTGGAGTTGTACAAGAGGATGGTAACGTCCTAGCAAAGTTTGAATTTCCTACAGAAGTGGAAATGGGCCCAGATTTTGCTACAGAACAGATCATATCGTACTTAACGGAAATCTTGAATAAATTCCTAATTAGTGGAATCGGAATTGGTTGTCCAGGTCCCTTGGATCCGCGAAGAGGTGTTGTACTAAGTCCGCCAAATCTTAAATCCTGGCATGGCTATTTGTTAGTGGATAAAATTGATAGCGCTTTCCAATTGCCTATAAGACTATTAAATGATGCTGATGCTGCAGCTTTTGGAGAGTATTTTTTTACATATCGAGAAACATACAAGCACGTCCTGTATGTAACAGTTAGTACCGGCATTGGTGGTGGAATTATCATAAATGGTTCGTTATATGAGGGAGCTTTATCTGGTGCTGGCGAGATTGGTCATAGCGTGATTTTGCCTGATGGCCCAATTTGTGGCTGTGGGAAGTATGGGTGTTTAGAGACACTTGCTTCTGGGACTGCTTTGAATAATATTTGGAAGCAAAGACTGATAAAAGAGGGAAAGCTGGTTGACCCCAATTGGAACAGCAAGGATTTATTTGTTAAAGCTAGTGAAAATGAACCATTAGCGCTATCGGTCATTGAGGAGGCTTCAACTCAATTAGCATTGGGACTTAGTCAGGTAATTCAAACTTTGAATCCTGAATTGCTCATACTAGGTGGTGGTGTCATCATCGGACAGCAAGCTTATTTTGAAATGGTAAGAGAAAAACTACCAAACTATCTTTTAGACCAACATAGTCAATTTCTAAAAATAGAAAAAGCCAGTCAAGGTTCATTGGCAGGAATGAAGGGGGCTGCGGCTTCCATTTTGTCGGAGGTTAAAGATATTGGAGGGATACCGAATGGAATCTAAGACGACTGCACATATTATTTCTCATTCTCACTGGGATCGGGAATGGTATATGTCCTTTGAAAAGCATCGTTATTACTTAGTGAAATTGATGGATACACTTATAGATTTGTTCGAAAAAGGAGAAAATTTTCAGAGCTTTCATTTGGACGGGCAAACAATTATTTTAGAGGATTATTTGCAGATACGACCTACAAAAAAAGAAGTAATTAAAAAATTAGTTCAAGAAAAAAAGCTCCATATTGGTCCGTGGTATGTGTTGCAGGATGCGTTCTTAACAAGTTCAGAAGCTAATGTTCGAAATATGTTATATGGGTTACTAGATGCAAAGGAATATGGTGCTGTTTCTAAGCTAGGATATTTCCCGGATACATTTGGCATTTATGGGCAAGCGCCTCAATTGCTTCAGCAAGCGGGTATTAACACAGCTGCATTTGGGAGAGGTGTAAAACCGACGGGGTTTAATAATATGGTCAGCGATGCGAAAACATTCGAGTCACCCTATTCTGAGCTTAAATGGCAGTCTCCTGATGGCTCAGCCGTAGTTGGTGTGTTGTTTGCGAATTGGTATTCAAACGGAAATGAAATTCCAGTAGACATAAACAGTGCAAAGCAGTATTGGGATAGGAAACTAAGTGATGCTAAGAAGTATTCTTCAGCACCACATCTTCTTTTTATGAATGGTTGCGATCATCAGCCCGTTCAAGTGAATATTGCGGAAGCGATAAAGGTGGCAGAAGAGCTTTTCCCGGATGTCACATTTGTACACTCTAATTTTGATGATTATATGGATGCACTTCAGCAATCGTTACCAGAACAATTACAAACAATAACTGGAGAACTGCGAAATCAACGCACGGATGGTTGGTCAACTCTCGTGAATACAGCTTCTGCTCGAATTTATTTAAAGCAGATGAATCAAGAGTGTCAAACCCTTTTGGAAAAAGTAGCTGAGCCACTATCTGTGTTTTCATATTTCCTAGGTAATGAATATCCTCGTGATTATTTACGTTATGCTTGGAAAACATTGATGGAAAATCATCCACATGACAGTATTTGTGGTTGTAGTGTCGACGAGGTCCATCGAGAAATGGTAACACGATTTGAGAAGGTTCTTCAGACTGCTGCAACGATTATCGAAGAAAAAACCAATGAAATTGTATCCCATATTTCAACACAACAAAGTAATATCGAAGAGAATTTGATTCCACTTGTTGTATTTAATACATCAGGTAATACAAGAGATGTGGTTGTTGAAAAGGAGATTGAAATAGAAAAGGTTTATTTTGAAGATATGCCATTTTCAGAGATACCAGATTATCTTCGTTCGAAGGAGGTACCGAGTATCAAATTAGTTGATAAATGTGGCACAGAATATTTCTGCAATAGTAAGGATCTTGGTATACGCTTCGGATATGAATTACCAGATGATAGGTTCAGACGTCCGTATTATGCAAAAGTACTCAAAATAACTTTCTTAGCTGAAGATCTTCAAGCCTACGGATATAAAACATTTTATATCCAACCAACCATGGAGACAAAACAGAGTGAACAGTCAACGATTGATCGAAATGCTCGTGAAATAGAGAATGAATTTGTCCATTTAACGATTCACGATAATGGTTCCTATACATTGACTGACAAACAGACGGGGAAGGTATTTGAACATTTAGGAATCTATGAGAATAGCGGGGATATTGGTAATGAATATATGTTTAGGAAGCCAAATGGTGAAGTTCCCCTTACTACAAAAGATTTGCAAGCTCAAATAAGAGTAGTCGAAGATCACCCAGTACGTTCCATTATAGAAATCGTTCATGATTGGGAAATACCTAAAGAAGCGGATGAACAGTTTCAAAGGGAAAAAGAACGACTTGTTTGGCATAAAGATCGACAATCAGGTCGCTCTAATAAAAACATAACAATTCGCTTAACTACACACATTCAGTTAGATCAAAAAGCGAAAGGACCTTCTGTTAAGGTCACAATTGATAACCAAGCAAAGGATCATCGTCTTCGTGTTCTATTTCCAACTGAACTATCTACGAACGAGCATTATGCAGATAGTATTTTTGAATTGGTAAAACGGCCAAATACCCCTGAACAAGAATGGGAGAATCCTAGCTTTGATCATCATCAACAGGCTTTTGTAAGTATGACAGATGGAAAGCATGGGATAACAATAGCAAATAAAGGCTTACATGAGTACGAAATCCTTCATGAACAACAGACAATTGCTGTGACAATTCTTCGGGCAACTTCTGAGTTGGGTGACTGGGGTCTATTTCCGACACCGGAAGCTCAGTGTATAGGCACGCACCATGCAGAATGGATGATCATCCCTCATAAAGGAACAGTGGTTGAGTCAGAAGCATTCAAAGTAGCGTATGATTTCAGCGTGCCCGTGATCGCTGTGCAAACAGATGTACACGATGGAACACTTCCAGAAGAAAAGACATTTTTCACATGGGAGGGTGAATCATTAGCGATATCTTCGATCAAGTTAGCGGAAGAAAGAGATGATGTAATTGCTCGTTGGTTTAACATATCTGATAAAGAAACAATGGTTACTGCTCAACTAATGCAAGGAACAACCGGTTATATAAGTACGATCATTGAAAGCATGGAAAAGCAGTGTGAAAACGTACAAATTCAAGAAAAAGTTAAGCCATTTGAAATTATTAGCCTTGGTTGGCAAGTAAAGGAGTGAAAGTAATGAATACTGAGAAAACAATACCACAATCACTTACACGCTTAATTAACAAGGTGAAGGAGCATTTTCCTGAGGATAAACAGCTACAGGAGATGTTTGAACAATGCTTTGTTAATACGTACGAAACAACGTTAAAGCCTCAAGAAGACGGGACGACGTTTGTGATTACAGGTGATATTCCAGCTATGTGGTTAAGGGATTCTGCTGCTCAAGTTCGTCCCTATTTACTGGCTGCTGAAGAAGATGAAGACATGGCTGAGTTAATTGAAGGTGTTGTTCGACGTCAAATGAACTATATCCTTCAGGACCCCTATGCAAATGCGTTTAATGAAACAGCAAATGGTAAAGGTCATCAAGATGATAAGACAGACATGTTACCGGAAATTTGGGAGCGTAAATATGAAATTGACTCACTTTGCTATCCAATCCAGCTTTCTTATCTGTTATGGAAGTCAACTGGAAGAGTCACACACTTTGATCACACATTCAAGCAAGCATTAAGAAAGATTTTGCATGTGTGGAAGGTGGAACAAAATCATGAAGAGGACTCGCCGTATAGCTTTGAAAGAACAAACGTTAGACAATCAGATACATTGAACAGAGATGGAAAAGGTTCTAAAACGGAGAAAACAGGAATGACTTGGAGTGGATTTAGACCAAGTGATGATGCATGTTTATATGGTTATTTAATCCCTGCAAATATGTTTGCGGTAGTTGTGCTGCATTATGCATCCGAAATTTGCAGAGAAGTTTTGAAGGATGAAAGTCTGACAAAACAATGTGAGCAGTTAGCATTTGAGATAAAAGCAGGAATTGAAGAATTTGCAGTGGTAGAGCATCCGATTTATGGAGATTTGTATGTCTATGAAACAGACGGGATGGGCAGGTACCACATAATGGATGATGCAAACGTACCTAGTTTATTGTCAGCACCTTATCTAGGTTGGTGTGAATTTGATAATAAGACCTATTTGAATACCCGCCGCTTTTTATTGAGTAGAGATAATCCTTATTTTTATGAAGGAAAAGTAGCCAATGGAATTGGGAGTCCCCATACACCGGATCATTATATATGGCATATTTCATTAGCAATTGAGGGGATGACATCTATCAATACTTCCGATAAGAAAAGAATCCTGGAGGTGATGAAGCAAACGGATGGAGGAACTGGGTTTATGCATGAGGGCTTTAATTCAGACCAACCCGAGGAATTTACGAGAGAGTGGTTTTCGTGGGCAAATTCGATGTTTAGTGAATTTGTATTAAGTTTATGTGGTTGTGCTGTAAAAGGTAGTCCGCTTTATAAAATGCTACAAGAAAAGAATGTCTAAACCAACACACGATATCTAATTTAAGTTATTACCAGGATGAATAAAACAATCTAAATAACAGGAGTGGATTTTTGTTGAAAACGAGATATGTTCTTACCACATTGCTCTTTGGTTTGTTATTAGTTTGTGTGCAACCATTAACGGGTTTTGCAAAACAACCTGAATCCTCTTATTGGTATCCTGAAGCATTATTAGAGTGGAGTCCGGAAAGTGATCCTGATGCTGTATATAACAGAAGTACGATACCTTTAACTGATAGGGAAGTACTGTTCAGTGTGAATGAAACTTCACAATCTGAATCGAAATTGGTTGCATTATCAGCGCTAAATCCAAATACGAGTGGTGTTCCTTCTCAAGGTGGAAAAGAGTTTTTTGCTAACACATTTAGCTATTGGCAGTACGTTGATTTAATGGTGTACTGGGCGGGTTCTGCTGGAGAAGGGATTATAACTCCTCCAAGCGCTGATGTAATTGATGCTTCTCATAAAAATGGGGTTCCGATTTTAGGGAATGTTTTCTTTCCTCCAAAGGTGTATGGGGGGCAAGAAGAATGGGTAGATCAAATGCTCACTCAGCGTGAGGATGGATCATTTCCCGCAGCTGATAAACTGCTAGAGGTTGCTGAGTATTACGGCTTTGATGGCTGGTTTATCAACCAGGAGACAGAAGGTGGAACTACTGAAACTGCTCAGAAAACGAAAGAGTTTCTAAAATACCTTCAAGATAATAAGCCCGAAGATATGCACATTATGTGGTATGACTCCATGATAGATAATGGTTCTATTAAATGGCAAAATCATTTAACAGATCGAAATAAAATGTTCTTACAAGAAGGAAATGACAGAATTTCAGACAGTATGTTCTTGAATTTCTGGTGGAAAAATCAACAGTCTTCTTACGACAAGGCACTTGAAATTGGTAGAAGTCCATTTGACTTATACGCTGGAATTGATGTAGAGGCAAATGGTACCAGTACAAAAATTGATTGGAATGGCATTTTTCCAGAAGGACAAAAACCATTAACTTCATTAGGAATTTATCGACCTGACTGGGCATTCAAAACAGCGACAACTATTGAAGAGTTCTATCAGAAAGAACAAGAATTCTGGACAGGGGAAGCTGGAGATCCTCGCAAAACAGGTGAAAATGGTGACTGGAAGGGAATGGCTCACTACTTTACAGCTAAAACGGTCATTCAAGATCTTCCGTTTGTCACACATTTTAATACAGGTAGCGGGAAATTCTTTGCAGTAGATGGTGCAATACGTAGTAAAGATGAATGGAATAATCGTAGTTTACAAGATATATTGCCAACATGGCGCTGGTTAACAGAAAGTGAAGGGAAGCCTCTAAATGTCGACTTCGACTGGGATACAGCGTTTTATGGTGGAAGCTCACTGAAAGTTACTGGAAACCTTTCAAAAGAAAATGCAACACATGTGAAGCTTTACAAGATGAATTCACCCATTGAAAAGGATACAGAAATCTCTGTAACATACAAAACAAAGTTGAAAAATCCTAACATGAAGCTTGGCGTAAGTTTTGTGGATCAACCTGACGATTTTGTATTTTTTGATGTGAAGAAGAAAAGTCGAAATCAGTGGATGGAGGAAACGATTAAATTAAAAAAATACAAAGGAAAAGAAATTGCAACAATCTCTTTATTCTTTGATGGGAAAGAAACGATTGACGATTATCAAATCAATATAGGGGAAATCAAGGTTACGAATAAACACAACGACAATAAGGTTCCTAGTGCATCAAAGGAAGTAAAGTTGAAAAATCAAACATTCTCAGATGGTATATATGCTGATCTGGAAGTTTATTGGGAGTCAGTTAAAGCCGATATTCAGCATTATGAAATTTATCGAAAGCTTCCAAATGGAAATAAAGAATTTATTGGAGCAGTGCCGAATCATGCTTACTACATTTCAGGTTTACGAAGAAGTGGAAAGGAAACTAAAACGACCTTAGAAGTTGTTGCTGTCAATACAGAATATAAACGTGGTAAATCAGCTAACATAACATTTGAATGGCCTCCTTATCCACTGCCTAAGGCAGATTTTAGTGTAAGCAAAACAGTTGCTGCACCAGGTGAGGAAGTCCAGTTTTTCAACAATTCTTCTGAGGTAACAGAAGAAGTTGAATGGCAATTTGAAGGAGCCACACCATCAGTAAGTAAGGAGAACGATCCAGTTGTTACATTTGAAGAAGAAGGTCTGTATTCAGTCACCCTTGTTGCGAAAAACAGCGAGGGAGAGAACCTCCTTACAAAAGATGAATATATAACAGTTTCTAAAGACGCAAAAGACATTACAAATGTAGCTTTAAACAAAACAGCAACTGCTAGCGGGGCGTGTGCAACAAGTGAAGGGCCAATGTATGCGGTTGATGGGATCGTAACGAATAATAGCAAATGGTGTGCGATTGGAGCAAACCATTGGATGAAGGTTGATTTAAGCAAAACGTATACTCTATCAAAGTTTGTTGTCAAACATGCAGAAGCAGGCGGGGAGCCAGCAGCATTTAACACAGAAGCATTTACAATTGAGAGTAGCCTTGATGGTGAAAATTGGTCGGAAGTAGTGTCTGTCACGAATAATACAGCCGCTATATCGGAACATTCTATTCCAGCTACAGAGGCTAGATATGTACGACTATCTATCAAACAACCAACACAAGGTGGAGATCAAGCAACGAGAATATTTGAATTAGAAGCTTACGGATATTAAGTAAACCATAATTGGAAAGGGGGATTTTTCTCCTTTCCTTTTACCATAAGTAGAAGGGGATGAAAAAGATGGAGAGAATGCTTGTTGAAACGAGTGAATGGATTGTTAGATTGATATGGACGAATATTCTATGGTTTGTATTTACTGTGGCTGGATTAGGGATTTTTGGCATTATGCCAGCGACTGTTGCTTTGTTTACTGTTACTCGGAAGTGGAAGATGAAAGATCTAGATGTTTCCATTTTGAAGACATTCAAAGAAACCTTTAGGAAAGAATTTGTCCGTTCAAATACGATTGGACTGTTCTTTGGCGTTATTGGGCTTATGTTATATATCGATTTAAAAATTGCTGAAAGCATGGTAGGAATATTTTCAGTTATTCTTTACGTGTTTATTAGCTTTATCACTCTTTTATATATGAATGCGATCATTCATTTTTTCCCTCTGTATGTTCATTATCAGTACTCGCTAAAAGAGTATATAAAACAGTCATTTATCATTTCTCTCATCAGTCCCTCTTCCACAATACTAATTGGTATGGGCTTGTTATTTATTGGTTACTTACTTAAGAATATGCCGGGGCTAATCCCATTTATTTCGGCTGTATTTCCTGCGTATTGGATTATGAATGTATGCTTAAAAAGATTTAATACTCTAGAAAATCAGCAAACAAAAATAGGCAAACAAATGAAGATAGAAGAAATCCTAAACTAATAAGGAATGGGGAGAATATATGTTTTTAGTAGAAAGAAAGCTAGAAGCAAGAATTCAAGAATTAGCACAATATCGCTATCGCGATGGCATTGAGATTGGTGAGTATCATGCAATTGAAGATGAAGGACTGATTGGTACATATCCACCTATTGAAAAAGGTGAATCCACCCTACAAATTGGGGATCAATGGACAGGTCGTGACCGGTATCTTTGGCTTCATGCAGATGTAAAACTACCGTCCGCATGGAAGGGTAAAAAAGTTGTTGGTTTATTTGATTTTGGACGTACAGGCGGAGGGAATAATTCAGGTTTTGAATCATTATTATTTTTAAATGGAAAACCATATCAAGGTGTGGATTCCAACCATCAGGAAGTATTTCTTCCATCAGATGAGACCGGAAGTACTTTCAAATTAGATTTCAGACTCTGGTCTGGGCTTGAAGGTGGAGGTGAGCCAAGAGAACAAACCTATACCCTTGAGATGTCTAAATTGGCTTGGTTAGACGATGCAGTCGATGATTTATATTATACTTCCCTTGCAGCATGGCAAACGATAAAAGAACTGGGGGATGAACGACCAGAAAGACATGCGATTATAAAAGCATTAAATCAAGCTTTTATGAAGATCAATTGGAGCAAACCAGGTGATGAAGTTTTTTATAAAAGCTGTGAGAGTGCTAGAGTGGAATTGAATGAACGTCTTAATGAAATAGAAAAGCATCATCCTGTGACGATTCATTGTGTGGGTCATACACATATTGATGTTGCCTGGCTATGGCAATTAAAACACACACGTGAAAAGGCGGCTCGATCTTTTTCGACTGTATTGCGATTAATGGAACAATATCCTGAATATTTATTTCTTCAAACCCAGCCACAGTTGTATGAGTATATCAAAGAAGATTATCCGGAGATCTATGAAAATATAAAAACACGAGTAAAAGAAGGACGTTGGGAAACTGAGGGTGCGATGTGGCTAGAAGCAGATTGTAATATTCCATCCGGTGAATCGCTAGTAAGACAGATTTTGTACGGGAAAAAGTTTTTTAAGCGGGAATTTGACGTAGATTGTCAATACCTATGGCTTCCAGATGTATTTGGATATAGCTGGGCACTACCTCAAATTCTAAAAAAATCGGGAATCAATACATTTATGACTACAAAAATAAGCTGGAATCAGTACAATCGTATGCCTCATGATACGTTCAAGTGGAGAGGGATTGATGGAACGGAAATATTAACCCATTTCGTTACTACGCCTGAACCTTGGAATTCAGCAGATTCCTGGTTTTATACATATAATGGGCTGATTACTGCAAAAACTGTAAACGGTGCATGGAATTCATACCGTAATAAAGATATTAACCAAGATTTACTTCTTTCCTATGGTTATGGTGATGGAGGAGGAGGAGTCAACCGAGAGATGATTGAGCTTCGTCGCAGGTTTGACAATATGCCAGGACTGCCAAAAGTAAAGACAACAAAAGCAGGAGATTACTTTAAAAAATTACAAGAAAACATTGAGCAGACAGATGAGTATGTTCATACATGGGACGGGGAATTGTATCTTGAATACCATAGGGGAACCTATACTAGTCAAGCATACACTAAACGAATGAATCGAAAACTCGAGTTAAGCTATCGAGAATCAGAATGGTTGTCTGTGTGGAATTCCTTAATATCTACGTGGGAAAAGTATCCTAAACATCAGCTTGACGAAGGTTGGAAAATTATTTTACGAAATCAATTCCATGATATTATCCCTGGTTCATCTATTCGGGAAGTCTATGAAGATGCAAAAGAAGAATACGAACAAGCAGAGAAAATTCAACAACAAATTGAAAAAAGCAACCTAAACGACTTAATCAATCCTAAAGAGCAAACCTATACAGTTTTTAATGCGACGGGGTGGCAAGATCAACAAAGCGTATTCATTCAATATGATCAAACAAATAATGTAGCTGGGAAATGGACCTCAGATTCAGGTCATATTCTAAATAGCCAACAAACGGAGCATGGTTGGTTAGTAGAGGTAGAGAAGCCATCGGTTTTTGGTGCAGTGGAAATACAATTCGAGCAAGATCATAAGTTTAATGAGGAAACGCCATTCCTTTTTGAAAAGAACATGGTCGAAACACCTTTTTATATCCTTGAATGGAATGATTCTCTTCAATTGACACGGATTTTCGATAAGGATGCGAAGCGTGAAGTACAAACGGAACAAAACAAGGGGAATGTCCTTCAAATATTTGAAGATAAACCATTGGCACATGATGCTTGGGACATTGATATGTATTACCAAGAAAAAATGGAGGAAATTCGTGATGTTATATCAAGTGAAGTTGTTGAAAACGGACCACTTCGTACTGTTATTCGGACGAAATGGGAGTATCAAAGCTCGTTAATTGAACAAGATATGATTTTCTATGCTCATAACAGACGAATTGATTTCAAAACAAAAGTGGATTGGCATGAACAACGTAAGTTAATGAAGGTAGCTTTCCCAGTTGATATTCGATCAACAGAAGCAACATATGATATTCAATTTGGAAATGTAAAAAGACCGACACATTGGAATACAAGCTGGGATATGGCACGCTTTGAAACAGTTGGCCACCAGTGGGCAGATCTTTCTGAAACAGGTTACGGAGTGAGTTTATTAAACGATTGCAAATATGGTTATGACATCAAAGATCAAACCATACGCCTATCTTTACTAAAAGGAGCAATCTATCCTGATCCAACAGCAGATCAGGGAGAGCATACATTTACGTATTCGTTGCTGCCACATCTTGGTGATTGGAGAGCGGGGGAGACAGTTAAGCAGGCCTGGTTTTTAAATAATCCCATGAAAGTTGTTAGAGGAGAATTTCTACCAATGGAACGTTCATTTATGAATCTTACTAATGATCATGTCCAGGTCGATGCAATAAAGAAAAAAGAGGAGGATGCCGCGGTTATTATTCGCCTTCATGAGTATGAAGGACGACGTGGAAATGTCTTGATCGATTTCCCGAAAAACGTTTCAAGATGGTCTGAATCAAACTTAATGGAACAAGCGGAAGGTATGGAGCAAACCGGAAAAATTGAATTGGAGATAAATCCATACGAAATTAAAACAATAGTTGTCTATTTTTCTGATAAAATACTAATACAATAATAAATTTAATCTGTCGGAAAGGTCACTATTAACTTTTCCGAGCAGATTGAATTTAGAGTAAGTGAGCATTGGGGGAAAAAGAAATGTTCACACGTAAAGTGAAAAAGCGATTAACGAACAAAGTATTTAACAAAATTTTAATCTATTATTCCGCAACGACCCTTTTAACAATGTTTCTTTTACTCGTCTTATTATCGCACTATTATACAGAAGTGATTATTCAGAAGGAAATGGACGCAAGTACACGTACTCTGGAACGTATTGAATCGAATCTCAATCAAAAACGGGAGTACGTGCAGGAAGTTATGCAGGAATTATATTTAAAACAGGATCTCATATATAATGATATTGCATTCGGACTACAAAATGATTATAGTACGTACTTATCATATCGATTGGATAAATACAGTGAAAGCTCTTCATTTGTCCCTAACAACCTTGATACATTCTTTCAAGCGTATTTCACGCAAGACTCTGATATCAATGCCGTGAGCCTAAAAAGTACTAACTCAGGTACAGAGTATACATATGTGAAGAATCACACTAGATGGAATCAATATGTGAATCAAAATCAGATGCAACTGGAAAATCAAGAGGGTTTAGCAGTACACCCTGGGTACTCAAAAAGAGATATATCTAACAACTTTCAAATAACCCGCTCCATAAATGACCCGGCTACTCTTGATGAAATAGGGAAAATAACGGTTTACTATGATCCAGAGGGAATTCAAGATTTAATTGATGTTAGAAGGTCTCAATTTAAAGGCTCAGTCCATATTTTTCAAAGAGACGGAGAATATCTATACTCATCAGTTAACTCTTCGCTTCCTGAGTCATTGAAGGATATAGCATTTGAAACGAACTTTACAAAAGCGAAGGGAAAGGAAAATAATTATTATATTAATACATTAGCTGATGAACAAATGGGTTACTTATACGTGGGAGTCATCCCTGAAAAAGAGATAAAGAATCTAACGATTGTTCATAGATATATGATACTATTTACCATTTTACTCTCTTGTATAGCGATTTCTGTGACCTACTTTGTCATGAGATCCTATTCTAGAAGAATTAATAAAATAGATGCAGCCATTCATGAGGTCAGAGAAGGAAACCTACAAATCAGAATACCAGATAGTAAAGAAAAAGATGAATTAACAACAATATCTGAGAGCTTTAATGACATGTTAGATGATTTGAACAGATATATTAAGGATGTTTATGTATTAAATATCCGACAAAGAGAGGCTGAAATGAAAGCGCTTCAATCACAAATACAGCCTCATTTTTTATATAACACTCTAGAAGCGATTCGCATGAAGGCAATTGCAGACGGTTCAAAAACAACGAGTAATATGATTTATAGCTTAGGACAGTTGTTTCGTTATTCTTTAAGTAACAAAGAAATCGTTCAAATTTCAGATGAAATTGAACTTGTCAGGGAGTATGTCAGCTTGATTCAGGTTCGATTTCCAAATCGCTTGAACGTAACCTACCAAATTCCCAAAGAAAATTTAGATGAAGAAATTCTTAAATTTACCCTTCAGCCTCTTGTTGAAAATTACATGATTCATGGATTTAGAAAAGTAACAAATCATAATGAATTAATCATTAACGTAGAAAGAAAGCAAAATGACATTGAAATAAAGGTTGAAGATAATGGAAATGGGATTCCGCTGGATAATCTAAAGGCAATTAAAATTAAATTGCTAGAAGGGTCAACTACCTCTGAAGGTTCAATAGGATTAAGTAATGTTCATCAAAGGATACAGTTAAAATATGGACTAGATTACGGAATTCAGATTAATAGTATTGAAGGGGAAGGAACTTGTGTAGTCGTTAAAATTCCAGCTACGAGGAGGGATATATCACATGTATAACGTCTTTATTGTTGATGATGAACCATTGATTATTGAAGGAATGAAAGCGTTATTGCCATGGGAGGATTATGGACTGAAGGTGGTTGGTGAGGCTTCTAATGGAAGCGAGGCTCTTGAAAAGCTAGGGGACTGTCATGTCGATATACTTTTAACTGATATTATGATGCCGATCATGGATGGATTGGAGTTAATTAGTAAAACAAAAAAATGGTATCCAGACATAAAATATATTGTCCTATCTGGATACCAAGAATTTGAATATGTGAAAAAAGGGATGATACTTGGAATCGAAAACTATCTACTTAAGCCAGTAAATGAGCAAGAGCTTCTTTCGACGTTGATGAACAGCATAGAGAAGCTTGATAAGTCTTCAAATAATGAAAAGGCTTATACGATTTTAAGAGATAATACAATTTGGAGAGGCTTAATTCAAGACATTGATGTGAAGGAATGGCGTGAAAGAATAGAGTTATATAACATGGATTTTAGTGGACAAAATCTGTCTGTTGTATTAATACAACTATCAGATAAGATCAGATCTCAAAATATTTCGTTTATTAGAGATAGAATTGAGGAGTTGATTGAGTCTGTTTGTATTATTAATCCTGACGGAGAACTCATCCTTCTGGTTCCATCTACAAGTGAAGATGAGATTAAGCAAAAGCTTGAGAACTTGAATTTGTTACTAGCTTCAAATAATTGTGGAAGATACCATATTAGTATTGGATCATTTGTTTGTTCAATAAAAGAAATTTGCAAAAGCTATCAGCATGCTAAGGAGTTATCAAACTTTCGATTAGTACTAAAAGAAAGTGGGTTTATAACGGAGGAATTAACAACAAAATATACACAAACAAATCTCTCAACTTCGTATAAATGGGATGATCTAAAAAGATTTATTGTCGCTTCAGAAAAAGAAAAGGCATTTCTGTGGATAAAGGGAGCCTTTGATGAAATCAATTCATCTGGAAAAAAGGTTGCTCCAACGGTTATTAGAGGCTTCGCAATTGAGATCGTTACGACTATGCAAAAAGAGGTAGAATCCCATACAATTAATCAAACTGTGGGTATTGTGAAACAAATTCTAGAAGCCTATTCAATTAACCGACTAATCGAAATTCTTACTGACTTTGCAAGTAATATAATTAGGAAATTAGATCAAAAACCGGAGCACCGAAGTCCAATTATTCAAAGTGTTGTGCAATATATTCAAGAGCATTTTGATGAAGAGCTTTCCCTGAAAACCTTAAGCTTTAAATTTCATATAAACTCAATCTACTTAGGGCAGCTTTTTCACAAGGAAACTGGTTTGGTATTTTCTGAATATATGAACCATTTGAGGCTTGAAAAAGCAAAAAAACTATTGAGAGAAACTCATTTAAAGGCAGGTATTATTGGAAAACAAGTTGGTTACTCTGATTCTGCCTATTTTTATAAGCAGTTTAAGAAGGTAGTTGGCATCACTCCCTCTGCCTGGAGAATGATGAATATCAGCTCTTAAAAAATTGAATATTTAATAAGTACAGTAAATCTTAATTTTGTTAACTATATAAAAATTAGAATTTTACTTAATATAAGTATGTAAGGGTTTTCAATAAAAGAGAGGAGGGACTTTGTGAATCGGATTAAGAATTTCTTCCGAGATGTTTATAGAAATCGCGTGTGGCTCCTCATGGTTTTACCGGGAACCATTTGGCTATTACTATTCTCATATCTTCCGATGTTTGGAACTGTCATTGCATTTAAAAACTTTCGCTATGACTCGAATGGATTTATTTCAAGTTTACTAAATAGTGAGTGGGTGGGACTGGAGAACTTTAAGTTTTTATTTAATACCAATGACGCCTGGATCATTACAAGAAATACGGTACTGTATAATTTAGTTTTTATTATCGTCGGCCTTATATTGGCAGTATTTGTGGCAATTGTTCTAAGTGAACTCGCAAATAAGAGGTTGTCGAAAATCTATCAAACTGGGATGTTGTTCCCGCATTTTTTATCATGGGTTGTTGTTAGTTATTTTGTATTCACGTTTCTAAGTGTGGACAGAGGTTTACTAAATAACATAATAGTATGGTTTGGCGGAGACCCTATTTCCTGGTATAACGAAGCGAAGTATTGGCCCTCTATTATCGTGCTAACAAGTATGTGGAAGGGTGTCGGTTATGGGAGTATCGTTTATTTAGCAGCAATCGTGGGGATTGATCGAAACTATTACGAAGCTGCTATGATAGATGGTGCAAATAAATGGCAACAAATTCGTAATATTACGATTCCAATGATCACACCGCTCATTATTATTCTGACTATTTTAAATATAGGTAAAATTTTCAGCGCAGATTTCGGTTTGTTTTACCAGGTTCCTCGTGATTCTGGTCCGCTATATTCAGTAACCAACGTAATAGATACGTATGTTTTTAGGGGATTAACTACAATGGGAGATATTAGTATGAGTACGGCCGCCGGTCTTTACCAATCAATTGTAGGCTTTACTTTAGTTATGCTGACCAACTATCTTGTCCGGAAGGTTAATAAAGAATATGCACTATTTTAAAACTAAGAGAGAAAGAAGGGAGCCGCGGTTCTGCGGCACATCATAATGACGATAAATCAATCTAGCCCTCAACCTACTCCATTAACTAATGAAAATGTGCTGAACAAAATGAATCAACCGAACAAAAAAGGGAAGCGCAAAAAAAATTACACACCACATGGTTTAAGTGGATTTCCTAATGTATTAATGAATATGGTACTAGGATTATTCTCCTTAATGTGTATCTTTCCATTTATATATGTAATCATGATCTCTTTAACTGATGAAGAAACGTTATCTAGAAATGGATATCAGATTATACCTGAAACTTGGAGTCTTGAAGCTTATCAATACTTATGGCAAATGAAGGAACAATTGCTTCAATCTTATTCAATTACGATTGTCATAACAATACTAGGCACAATTGTCAGTGTACTTATGATTTCTTTATATGCCTATGCCATTTCTAGAAAGCAATTTAAATATCGTGGTTTTTTTACTTTTATGGCTTTCTTTACAATGCTTTTTAGCGGGGGGTTAGTTCCTTTCTATATTGTTGCAACACAGGTTCTTGATTTACGCAACTCTATTTGGGCATTGATCTTACCACTTGCAATGAACGCATTTTATATCTTAATTATGAGAACCTTCTTTCAAAGGTCTGTTCCAGAATCAATCCTGGAATCAGCTAGAATTGATGGAGCAAGTGAATTGCGTATTTTTGTCCAAATAGTTATTCCGCTTTCATTACCAGGGCTTGCAACCATCGCTCTTTTTAGTACGTTGGGATACTGGAATGATTGGTTTAATGCCTTGTTGTTCATCGATGAACCGCATTTGGTACCACTACAATCGTTACTGATGAAGATAGAGAACAACATAGAATTCTTAAGACAAAATACGCTGGCAGGCGGTTTACAAAATGAATTATTAAGTGAAATACCTCAAGATGCATCAAAAATGGCGATGGTTGTTATTTCGACATTGCCGATAGCGATTGCTTATCCATTTTTCCAAAAATACTTTGTTAGGGGACTAACAATTGGTGGTGTCAAGGAATAAATACGCTAGGCAGTAAAACAAAAAAAGGGAGGATTTACACGATGAACAAGAAGTTTGCTTTTTTACTAGTACTACTATTAAGTTTAACTACAGTCTTGGCTGCATGTAAGGGTGACAGCTCTGAAAAAACAAGTAGCGACGGAAAAGATGAACCTTATGAAATTACATGGTACACGATCGGAACACCTCAAAAAGATACTGATAAAGTATTTGAAGAAGTAAGTAAATATACGAAAGAGAAAATTAACGCAACAGTTAAATTGAAACAAATTGACTGGGGTGATTATGATCAAAAAATGCAGGTTATGATTGCTTCAGGTGAATCTTTTGATATTGCATATACTGCAGGTGGAAACTATGTATTAAATGCGCAAAAAGGAGCATTCAAAGATCTTAATGCTCTTCTTGATACACATGGACAAGAATTAAAAAAGACTCTTGACCCAGCTTTTCTAGAGGGGGCTAAAATTGATGGAAAGCTTTATGGTATTCCTTCTAACAAAGAAGTAGGTCAGCAGAGTGTGTACGCATTCAATAAAAATTTAGTTGATAAATACGATATGGATATTTCAAGTGTTAATTCTTTACAAGACTTAGAACCATTATTGCAAACAGTGAAGGAAAATGAATCAAGCTTTACACCAATCGCTACGTTTAAGCCATATTTACCATTTGATTATGTGTTAGAGGATCAAATGCCTTTTGCGTTTTCATTGGATGGAGATACAGATAAAGTTGTTAATATCTTTGAATCTGATGTTATGATGGAGACGTTAAAAACAATGCATGAATACTATAAATCTGGCTATATAAAAGCGGATGCAGCTACTAGTACTGATCCGTGGCCGTTAGAAGTAGAAAACTGGTTCGTTCGTAAAGAAATGTATCAACCAACTGCAGAATTACTATGGTCTCGTTCAGCGGGATATGATATAGCTGTTCAGCCAATGCATGAGCCTATTACATTTAATAACTCAGTAACAGGGGCTATCCAATCTATTTCAGCAACATCGAAAAATCCAGAGCGCGCGATGATGTTCTTAAATCTGTTAAATACAGATCCATATCTTCGTAACTTAGTTGATAAAGGAATTGAAGGTGTTCATTATGAAGAGCTTGAAAATGGTAAAATCGAAGACCTTCCAGCTCGGGTTGATGGCTACAATATGCCTAGTTATTCTTTAGGAAACCATTTCATTCTTAAATTATACGAAAATGATCCAGAAGATAAATGGGATTCTTTTAAGCAATTCAATGATGCTTCAATAGCAGCACCAAGTTTAGGTTTCTATTTTGATACCAATCCTGTTCGAACTGAGATCGCAGCAATTTCAAATGTTTCAAACGAATTTGCGCCAGCTTTACTAACTGGTAGTGTCGACCCTGAAGAATTTTTACCAAAGGCAAATCAGAAGTTTAAAGAAGCTGGTTTAGATAAGGTATTAGAAGAAATGCAAAAACAATATGATGAGTGGAAGAAAGATAACCAATAGGTTCAAATAGAAACGAGAGCAAGGTCGGAAATGATATTTCCGGCTTGCTTTTTTACATAGAAAGGCGGTATTTAATATGAGTGCAAACATGGAATTTGTGTTTCCTAAAGACTTTTGGTGGGGTTCTGCATCTTCTGCAACGCAAATGGAAGGGTTTTCCGAGGTAGATGGCAAAGGGAAAAACATATGGGACTACTGGTATGAAACCGAGCCGAACCGTTTTTATCAGGGGATTGGACCGGATATTACTTCCCAGTTTTATACGAAATTTATAGAAGATATTCAGCTCATGAAAGAAACGGGGCATAACAGTTTTCGTTTTTCGATTTCATGGTCCCGCATGTTTCCAAATGGTCGTGGGGATGTAAATGAGAAGGCGATCGTTTTTTATAATCATGTCATTAACACTTTACTAGAATACAAAATTGAACCTTTTGTAAATCTGTACCATTTTGATATGCCAATGGCAATGCAAGAAGAGGGTGGTTGGGAAAGCCGCTCTGTAGTTGATGCGTATGTACAATTTGCTACCACTTGTTTTTCTGAATTTGGCGATCGTGTTATGAAATGGTTCACACATAACGAGCCGATTGTTCCTGTTGAATGCGGTTATCTATATGGACATCATTATCCAGCACTTTGTGATTTCAGAAAGGCTGTTCAAGTTGGGTTCCATTCTATCTTAGCTTCTGCAAAAGTAATTAAGGTGTACCATGAACAATCACTTGGAGGCAAAATTGGAATTATTTTAAATGTTACGCCTTCCTATCCTCGCAGTAATCAACCTGCTGATGTAGATGCAGCTGAAAAGGCAGATTTACTATTTAACCGTTCCTTTTTAGATCCATCCGTCAAAGGAAGGTTTCCAGCGAAGCTCGTTGACATGTTACAGAAAGAAAACTTTTTACCGAAATATGAAGCTGAAGATTTGAAAATCATCGATGAAAATACGGTTGACTTTTTGGGAATTAATTATTATCAGCCGCGAAGAGTTAAAGCGAAGGAAAGCATGTCGAACCCAGATGCTCCATTCATGCCTGAACGGTACTTTGATTATTATGACATGCCAGGGAAGAAAGTGAACCCGTATAGAGGGTGGGAGATTTATGAAAAAGGGGTATACGATATTCTAAAAAACATCCAAGTAAACTATGGGAATATTGAATGCTTTATCTCAGAAAATGGTATGGGGGTTGAGCAAGAAGATCGCTTCAATAACGAAGATGGGGTGATTCAGGATGATTATCGAATTTCCTTTTACGAAGACCATTTAAAGTGGATACATAAAGCATTGCATGAAGGTGTCAATGTGAAAGGGTATCATGTATGGACATTTATAGACAATTGGTCGTGGCTGAATAGTTATAAAAATCGATATGGTTTGGTTTCAGTTGACTTACAGGATGACTATAAGCGAACAATTAAGAAAAGTGGTTATTGGTTCAAAAAATTAACAGAAAATAATGGTTTTTAGTTGATTAGGAGTGTGTTATGGAAGTGTATCTTGTCTATGATATTGGTGGGATGTCAGTAAAATATTCAGTGATGGATGAACATGCAAATATATTAGAGAGCTCTTCATGCCCAACACCCAATCAATGCAAAGGAGATATTTTTAAGCTGATCATTGATACAACTGAAAAGTATAAAAGCAAATGGAACCTTAGTGGAGTAGCATTAAGCGTACCAGGTGCAGTTGAAGTTGAGAGCGGTTATGTACATTATGCAGGCCAAGTAACTGACTTTATAGGTAAAAGTATAAAGGAAGAACTTGCTGCCATTAATTTACCAATCGAAGTAGAAAATGATGCGAATTGTGCTACTTTAGCTGAAAAATGGAAAGGCAATGGGCAAGAATGTAATAGTTTTATTTGTATAACCATAGGAACTGGTATAGGGGGAGGGATATTCCTTGACGGGAAATTGAGGCGTGGAAAAAAGGGAATGGCTGGTGAAGTTGGTCTCATGATTTTGGATTCAACTCAATCTCTCGAAACTCTTAATGAAACCAGTACGTTTAGTAGATTAGGATCCACTTGGAATCTACTAAATCGAATATATCTTAATACTGGTGAAAAACTAACAGGAGAAGAGTTATTTGCACGCTATAATCGAAAAGATAAGACAATCGCAGTGGAAATTGAAACATTTTTCGATTCACTTGCAATAGGTACTGCCAATCTTATACATACACTAGCACCCGAAAAGGTTTTATTTGGGGGTGGAATAAGTGAACAAACAGGATTTGCAAAAAATATTATCGGTCGACTAGACAGAATACGTCCTGAAATCCTCAATATTACTGAGATAGATGTATGTAAATTTAGAAATCTAGCAGGCCAAATAGGGGCGCTTTATCACTTTCATAGTGTAAGCAAAAGCAATGTGAAGTGAAGGGAGAAGTAGAGCTGATAGCTTCACATCTTTAGATTATGACGTAGCCAGCTACAGAGAATAGTTGGCTATGTTTTTGTGCGTCGAGTTCGACAAGTTCCCACTTGTCGAAACAAAGGTACTGGAAATATTCAAATGAGTCTCTGAGGCTCTTTTTCCCAGGAGGCACAATGATCTTGATGTACTCGGGGCATTTTGTATTCAATAAACAGATCCTAGTCAATGAAATAATTTACCTATTATGCTATCAGGGAGCGGAGTCTTCTCACACACACTGTTCGAAAAAACGCCCACTACCTAACTAACTAGCATAAATCGTCACCCTCCGATTAACACAAATATGAGCCAGGCGAGACGCTTACAAAAATAGAAAAAATCAACAGTCGACTGTATTCTAGAATTTATCTTAAAGGTATCAAATAAAAAAAGCGAACATTATTTTTAATTTTCTAAAAATATTGAATAGGGATTAATTTATTTGTATAATAAAATCGACAGTCGACTATTTTTTAATTTTAAGGAGGGGCTGCACCATGAAATCGAACTTCATGAATAACGCATTATCCAATTCAATCGCAGAACATATCACAGAACAAATTATTACTGGTGAATTGAAGCCAGGTGAAAAAATAGTGGAACATATCTATGCGGAAGAATACGGCACGAGCAGGGCCCCAGTTCGTGAAGCAATATATCTACTTGCGATTGATGGACTGGTCGAAAGAATTCCGCGAAAGGGAGCGGTTGTAAAAAAATATACCGAAAATGAAATATACGATCTACTTGAAATTCGGAATAAGCTTGAAAATATGGGGATGGATCGAATTAAGAATCACGGGACAGATCAAGGTTTGTTAAAAGAGATGAATCAACTTCTTGAACAAATGAAAAAGGCCCAGGATGTCTATTCCTATACTCAATTGAATCACTCTTTTCATATGTGCCTTATTACGATGAGCAAAAGTGAAACGATTAAAAATATGTACTCGCGACTAGGCTGGCCTTTGTTAAGAATTCAAAGCGTTTCTTTTGCAAAAGAAGGAAATATCGAAAAGTCCATTGTAGAACATGATATCATCATAAAATTGTTGGAGGAACAAAACATGATAGAATTGTCAGCAGTTTTATCAAAACACAATGAAGATGTGATCTCCAGCATTCAAAAAACGCTTGATTCATAGTTGATCAAATCTAAGGAGGTGAATATCGTGAAGCTTGCCTTTTTGTTTCCGGGGCAGGGTTCCCAAAAGCCAGGACTTCTTAATGATTTGCCGGAATGTGCTGCAGTGGAAAGTGTGATGGAGACAGCAACAGAATCATTGAATGAGAGCGTATTCAATCTTCATTCGAAGGAGGCACTTGCTTCAACAAAAGCGGTGCAGCTTTCTTTATTGATTGCAGGGGTAGCTACTTTTAAGGCATTTGAAGCAGAAGGAGTTAAACCCGATTTTGTCGCAGGTCATTCCATCGGTGCGTTTGGCGCAGCGGTTGCAGCTGGAGTCATTGAATTTAAAGACGCGGTGAAAATAGTCAAGATACGTGGCGAGTTAATGGAACGAGCATTCCCAGAAGGATACGGCATGGGAGTTGTACTTGGGATGGAAATTAATAAACTGAAGTCACTTGTTGCTTATCACTTCGATAAAAATTATCCGGTGTTTGTAGCGAATCAAAATGCACTGGATCAAGTAACGATCTCGGGTGCATTGCCTGGGATACAAAAAGTGCTAGATGATGCACGTGAAAATGGTGCCCGTTGTGCCTCAATGTTAAATGTTAGTACACCATCACATTGCCCGCTTCTGGCATCTGTTTCAGATGCTCTCACTGAAGAGCTTCATGATATTAGATTTCACCTGCCTGTTATTCCATACGCTGGGAATCGAAAGGCACGTCTTTTTTCTGATCCGGTCGACATTCGACTGGATCTCGCTGAAAGTGTTTCTTCTGCTGTTCAATGGCATGATGCTTCCACGGTTTTGTATGAAAAAGGAGCGAGACTGTTTATCGAAATGCTTCCGGGAACAGTCTTGTCACGATTAGCGGCTAAGGAATTTACAGATGCTAGAGTGTTATCTGTAGCAGAGAATGGGTTCGAGGATTGTCAGTTTTTAGTAAAGCGCGAACGATTGAAAGGATGAAAGGGGTATTAGTTATGGGTGCGACGAAACAGGAAGTAAATCAAAAACGGTCATGGACCACACGACTTGATGCGAAAAAGAAGCGAATGGAAAGTGTCAAAGGTTTTGTCGACGGGATGGTGATCCCAACCAACCACATTGTAGACGCATTGGAAAAGCTAATTAGACCGGGGGATCGTGTTGTTCTTGAGGGAAACAATCAAAAGCAAGCTTCGTTTCTATCAGAAGCACTTGCTCAGACGAATCCCAAAAAGTTATTTAATTTGCACATGATTATTTCAAGTATTTCAAGACCAGAACATCTTGATCTATTCGAGAGGGCCATTGCGAAGAAAATTGATTTTGCTTATGCAGGTCCGCAAAGTCTCCGGATGGCGCAAATGCTTGAAGATAAGCAATTGACGATGGGTGAAATTCATACTTACATTGAATTGTATGGGCGCCTTTTCATTGATTTGATTCCGTCTGTCGCATTGGTGGCTGCAGATAAAGCGGATCGACACGGAAATTTATATACAGGACCGAACACGGAAGAAACACCGACACTTGTTGAAGCTGCAGCATTTCGCGATGGCATTGTCATCGTGCAGGTCAATGAATTAACGGATGAGCTCCCGCGTGTCGATATTCCTGGATCGTGGATCGACTATATTGTTGTTGCTGATAAACCCTATGAGCTTGAACCATTATTTACACGTGATCCTCGTCACATTACCGAAATTCAAATTTTGCAGGCGATGATGGTCATTCGTGGTATTTATGAGAAGCACGAAGTACAGTCGTTGAATCATGGTATCGGGTACAACACGACCGCAATTGAATTACTGCTACCTACATACGCACAGTCGCTCGGTTTAAAAGGGAAAATTTGCAGACACTGGGCGTTGAATCCACATCCGACGCTTATTCCGGCGATTGAGAGCGGCTGGGTTGAAAGTGTTCATTGTTTCGGAGGGGAAGTAGGCATGGAAAAATATGTAGCGGCCAGACGCGATGTATTTTTCACTGGCCGTGATGGCAGTTTGCGCTCGAACCGGACTCTTTCCCAAATGGCTGGACAATATGCGGTTGATTTATTTATCGGTTCAACTTTACAAATAGATCAAGAAGGAAATTCCTCTACCGTAACACGTGGTAGACTGACTGGCTATGGTGGGGCACCAAATATGGGGCATAATCCCGGTGGACGCCGTCATTCAACACCGGCCTGGTTAAACATGATGACGTCAGAAGATCCGTTAGCTCGTGGAAAAAAACTTGTCGTGCAAGTGGTAGAGACATTTCAATCAGGAAATAAGCCTGTTTTTGTTGAGTCCCTTGATGCGATTGACGTAAAAAAAGATTCTGGACTAGCCACAGCGCCGGTCATGATTTACGGAGATGACGTCACACATGTTGTCACAGAAGAAGGAATTGCGTATTTGTACAAAGCGGATAGCATGGAAAAACGGAGAGAGGCCATAGCAGCGGTAGCTGGTGTTACACCAATCGGATTGAGCCATGATTCGAAAAAAACAGGTGAATTACGGCGTGAAGGATTGATTGCATTTCCTGAAGATTTACAGATTCGCAGAACAGATGCAAAGCGGTCACTGCTTGCTGCAAAAAATGTAGAGGAGATTGTCGAATGGTCTGATGGTTTATACGAACCGCCGGCGAAATTCAGGAGCTGGTAAACAGGGGGAATGAAATGAAAAACGAAAAGCAATCTTTCAGTCTCAGAGTCGCTAAAGTAGCCGTTCGTTCATTGATAGAAGAAGTGGAACTTACACCAAAACCAGGTCTTGTTGACAGAGTAAATACCGGTGCACACCGAGATTTAACGATTCAATTGATGAGAACATCAGCGGAATCGCTCGCTGATACGTTTGAGCAAATAGCATTTATCAGCTACGGACGTACTCCTTCACAATCTTTAAGAGAAGAAATTGCCGCGATTGGCCGGAATGGCGAAAAAAGAATGTTTGAAGTAACTTGCGGTGTGAATACACATAAAGGAGCTATTTGGGCGATTGGCCTGCTCGTCTCAGCTGCCTCGATTGAAAAAGGCAGATGTACCATAGAACAAATCGTGACATTAGCCGGTGAAATAGCGCGTTTTCCTGACAGGTATTGTCCGAGTACTAGTACAAATGGTCGTAATGTGACTGCAACATACGGTGTAGTAGGAGCGAGAGGAGAAGCACAGCAAGGATTTCCGCATATTATACAATTTTCGCGCCCTATGTTAAATCGGTCAAGAGAGAACGGTTTGATAGAAGAAAAAGCAAGGTTAAATGCGCTTCTATCACTAATCGCTCATCTAGATGATACGTGCATTTTACACCGGGGCGGTCCTGAAGCTCTGTCTTTTGCCAAAAGGGAGGCAGCTAGTTTTTTAACAAATGGCAATTTTAACTGGCTGGAAACACTTGATGAGGAGTTTATAAGACGAAATATTTCTCCAGGTGGTAGTGCTGATCTGCTGGCCGCTACACTGTTTTTAGATAAAATTCAAGCAAATAAATCAGTAGATGAAGTACAGGAAGAATATGTATATTCAAAATAAACGGGGGTGCTTCATTTGGAAAGAATCACATATACGTTTCCTGCAACGAAAAAAATTAATCGATTTGCACATGTAGGGGTCGTCGGATCGGGTGATCTTGAAATTATGATGGAACCATCTGGTGATTCTCAAACGGAAGTAACGATTCGAACAGGAATCACTGGATTTAAAAATACGTGGGAATCCGTTATTCAACGTTTTTTCGCACAACATGATGTTGCAGCGAAAGTGAAAATTAATGACTTCGGCGCAACACCGGGTGTAGTAAAATTCCGTCTTGAGCAGGCACTGGAGGTGAGCAGTAATGAGTAGATCATTAAAAACTAGTTTTGTAGAATGTAGCGGACGCGAGCGGGCTCATGGGATATTGGATGATGGTACATATAATGAATTGCTTGGCCCGTGGGATGATCTAGAGTCGCCTCATCTGGAGCCACAGGGAATCGTGCCACAAAGTGATGATGGAGTTATTATCGCAAAAGGAACAATAAACGAACAGCCAGCAGTTGTAATTTCAATTGAAGGAAACTTCCAGGGTGGCGGGATTGGTGAAGTGTCCGGTGCGAAAATTGCTGGAGTACTGGAAATGGCGCTAAAAGATTGTGAGGCTGGTATAAAAACGATTCCTGTGTTGGTATTTGATACAGGGGGCGTGAGACTGCAAGAAGCAAATTATGGTTTACTTTCTATCGCTGAAATCGGTGCAGCAATTGTGGCGCTTCGCCGTTACGTTCCCGTTATCGCCGTGATTCCTGGGAAAATTGGTGCATTCGGTGGGATGTCCATTACAGCAGGTCTTTGCAGTGCAATCATTATGACACGAGAAGGGCGTCTTGGATTAAATGGACCTGAAGTAATAGAGCAGGAAGCGGGTATTCGTGAATTTGATTCGAAAGACAGGCCGCTTATCTGGGGAACGATTGGCGGGGAACAGCGGACAGCTTCAGGCTTTGCAGATGTATTAATTGAAGATGAAACCGAAGCTATTAAAGAAGTGGTTTCATCCATTATAGAGGACGATACTATTCTTGTCCCTAGAACAGAGAAGGTAAGACGGTACATAGCATTTTTGAATTTGGTCAATACAAAGAAGCGGTTGTCGCCTGATGAAGCGAAGTTGCTTTGGAGTCGGTCTGAAAAAGAATTGGTTCAATCAAATCCGCCTTTTTTAGAAGGAGATAAAGCCACGGGGCGGGGGAAAACATGGTTTGATTTACTGCGTGGAGACGCTCTGGAAATAGGGGATGTACCGTCTGTTCGAGTCGCTGACGCCGTGATCGGGAAGAAGAAAGTTCGGTTTATTGCTGTCGTTCCTGACGCTCAAAATCGTTTTCCTCGTGCGAGAAAAGGAGAAGTCGGTCTACAGGAAGGATGGTCAATCGCAAACCATGTTCGAGAAGCAATCAAAGAGGATAAAAATAGTGAAAAGCGTGCGATTGTGGCAATCGTCGATGTTCCGAGTCAGGCGTATGGCTATCATGAAGAACTGCTTGGCATTCATCAGGCTTGTGCAGCAGCGGTTGATGCTTATGCTTCCGCAAGATTAATTGGCCATCCAGTGATTTCATTCATTCCAGGAAACGCAATTTCCGGCGCTTTTTTGTCACATGGGTTGCAAGCGAATCGACTGATTGCACTGCGCGATGCTGGCGTGAATGTACACGTTATGTCGAAGCAATCGGCGGCTCGAATTACACAGAGAAGTCTTGAAGACTTGGAAGCCGCAACCAAAAAAGTACCGGCAATGGCTTATGATATTGAGTCATTCGATCAGCTAGGTGCTCTGTTCTCGTTAGTGGATGGAGTAGAAGCGGACACACCTAAGAAAAAAGACCGTGACATCATTTATAAAGAGATAGAACGTGCCATTGAAGATATATACATGGTACGTTCAATGGATTTAAGCGTACGTTTAACGTCATCTTTTGCTTTGTCTGGCAGGGCAGCATCAATTTTGGTGAGAGAAAAGTTGAATGAGCAATGGAACTAAACCCGCATGATTTGCTAGAAGTTGAAGGTATAGGGGATTTGATCTGCTATTCATCATTTCCAGAATGGGTGGAAAAGTCGATCGCTAAAGCACCTTTTGTAGTGGTGAGGCGTGCCCGTGCAAGTGAAGGACTTGTGTCGGTTGGTGTGCGCGGTTCGATGAGAAATGAACGGTTTGCTGCCTTCTTGTCGGTGGATCATATTGTGCGACGGATTACGCCCGAACAGCTAGCGCAAGAAAGGAATTGGAACGAGCATTCTAAAGAAATTTTTTGTTGTCTGGAGCGGGTCAGTAAGTTAATGAATCTACATTCACTCACGTGGGGACCGGTGGGAAGTGTTGGTTTTGAGCTGGTAAGTGGAAAAGAGACGACTACGAAGACAAGTGATATTGATATTGTTATTCGCTTTTCAGAAGGGTTCACGACTAGGTTTGCCAGAGAAATAGAAGCGGAATTGAAAAAAATCCAGGTTCGTGTTGACGTTCAGATGGAAGCGATGGAAGGGGCATTTTCATTAAGTGAATATGCTACTTTGGGAGGAAAGACGGTACTGCTTCGAACAATGGATGGCCCCATGTTAATGAAAATTAGTACACTTGAGAACGGCAGGACAATGGAAAGACAGAAAGTCAAATCTTTCTGTCTTTCCGTTGATTCATAGATCTGCTTGTTAGAGGCTTAGAACCATAAATTAAGTGTCTTAGTACGAGAGAGAAAGGCATTATTAACATGCCATCATGGAGAATTGCCCATCCAAGAAAGTATATAGGGGGAAAAGCTTATGGTATCAGCAGGTGGATTAGAAACTTATCTTGCCAAAAAAATGGGTATAAATGCATAATGCTTATTGTTATAACTATGTTTATTCTTGGGACACTCTTTGGTTTCATTGGAGCTGGAGGAGCTGGTTTTGTTATAGCTATATTAACCACAACTTTTCATGTTCCTATCCATATCGCTCTAGGTACATCTCTCGCAGGAATGGCATTTACAAGCATGTCAGGTGCATATAGTCATTATCGAGAAGGAAATACACATATAAAAATTGGTTTGATTGTAGGAGTATTTGCGGCAATTGGTTCCTATATTGGAGCTAAAATTATCACACTGATTCCTGCTCATTCTTTAAATTTGATGACAGGGGGTATGTTATTATTATCCTCACTTTTACTCCTATTAAACTTATTTTTTATAAAAAATGCTCCTAGTCAAGAAATGAATGATAACTATTTTTTGACCTGGATTAAAGCTACTTTATTAGGAATAGTAACTGGGGTATTATCCGGGACATTTGGTATTGGATCAGCACCTTTTATACAAATTGGACTGTTGGTTTTGTTTAAGCTTACAGTTCGTCAGTCAGTGGGAACAACGATGCTGATAATCATACCCACTGCTGTCGGAGGAGGAATTGGCTATTACTCTGAAGGATTAATTAATTTTTCTTTATTAGCACAAGTTTTAATCGGCACCATGTGTGGAGCTTATATAGGAGCAAAATTTACAAATCTAGCACCAAAAACGGTCTTAAAAACTTCAATAATTCTAACCCCGGCAGTCGGGGGTGTCATTCTGCTACTTATTTAAAATAGAGTAAGAGTTTATTTACAGTTGTTTACAAGATTGCACTTTTTTCAATATCTTCCTTTAAATGTTTTTTCTATAGAATGCTGATATGTAAGACAACGACATTGGTACTATTACGAATAGGTTTACTTGGCAAATAATTTTACCTAGAATAGGAGATTAAACGATGAAAAAACAATATAAAGTCGCGGTTATTGCCGGAGATGGAATAGGCCCAGAGGTATTGGATGAAGGAATAAAAATCTTGAATAAAGTAGCACAATTAGATGGGTCTTTTGAGTTTGAATTCACCCAATTCCCATGGGGATGCGAATATTATTTAAAGCATGGGAAGATGATGGCTGATGATGGACTCGAGCAACTTCAGTCTTTCGATGCCATTTACTTGGGTGCTGTCGGGTATCCTGGGGTGCCTGATCACATTTCGTTGTGGGATCTGTTATTAAAGATTCGTAAAGGGTTTAATCAGTATGTGAACATTCGCCCAATTACATTATTGGAAGGGGCGCCATGTCCGCTAAAGGATGTGACGCGTGAGCAAATAAATATGCTGGTTATCCGTGAAAATAGTGAAGGAGAATATGCAGGGGCTGGAGAATGGTTATTTAAAGGACAACCTCATGAAGTGGCTTTGCAAACCGGTATATTTTCTCGTGTTGGAACTGAACGGATTATTCGCTATGCTTTTGAAGAAGCAAGAAAACAAGGAAGATCCCTAACGAGCATTAGTAAAGGAAACGCATTGAATTACTCCATGGTCTTTTGGGACCAAGTGTTTGAAGAAGTAGCAAAGGAATATCCAGATGTGAAAACTTACTCCTATTTAGTTGATGCTGCTGCCATGTTCTTTGTGAAACAGCCATGGCGTTTTGAAGTGGTTGTGACTTCGAATTTATTTGGAGATATTATTACCGATTTGGGAGCAGCTATAGCAGGGGGATTAGGCCTTGCAGCAGGTGCAAATATAAATCCAGAACGGGAGTACCCATCCATGTTTGAACCTATTCATGGATCTGCCCCAGATATTGCAGGGAAAGGAATTGCCAACCCATTGGCATCCATATGGTCAGCGAGTCAAATGTTAGACTTCTTCAATCAAGAAGATTGGGGGAAAAGATTGTTAAGTGCAATGGAACAAGTAATGTCGGAAGGGACAGTGCTGACGCCAGATATGGGAGGGACCGCAAGCACTCAAGAAGTTGGGGATGCAGTTGTTCAGAAAATTGAGGTTTCTTTCCAAATAACATCTTAGTTAGTAGGATATCGATAATTAACCAACTTTTTTTAATGGACAATGAACGATTAGACTAGAAATATGAAAGATGGGAGGGAAATCTGTGCTTTCAATTAATCCTTCGTCCTTAGCCGAAAAAGATAATTATAAAATTTTGACAGGTAGTATTATTCCACGACCGATCGCGTTTATCACATCTCTCTCCGAGGAGGGTGTATTAAACGGAGCACCATTTAGCTATTTTAATATTGTGTCATCCAATCCACCTTTAATTTCTGTTTCCATTCAAAGGAAGGATGGAAACAGAAAGGATACTTCAAGAAATATCATCAGGAATGGGGAATTAGTCGTTCATATTACAGATGAAACGAATGTTGAAAAAATTAATGTCACGTCAGGCAATTTCCCGTCGAGCGAGAGTGAAATAGAGATAGCAGATTTAACACCGATAGAGAGTGTGAAAATTTCCGTTCCAGGAATTAAAGAAGCAAAAATTCGAATGGAATGCATAGTAGAGAAGTACCTGGAATTAGGGGGACATGATGAAGCACCTGCATGTGAACTGTTCATATGCAGGGTCGTTCAGTATCACCTTCAAAAGGACTTATACGAAAAAGGAAGAATCAATCAAGAAAAGCTGGGAGCAGTCAGTCGATTAGCTGGTCATGATTATGCAAAGATAGGAGAAGTTTTTTCGATAAAAAGGCCAAAGTAAGAGGAAGAAATTTTTAAGTATTGTTATTTTTTTGTAAATTCGCTAATATGTTGAGCCTATATCGATTTGTGAAACTAAGATAAAAGAAAGCCTACAATATTAAATGACCAGGAGGAAACTTTTAATGAAAGCAATGGTTGTTACCGAATTTGGCGGACCTGAAGTACTAAAATATATGGACATTGATAAACCTTCCATACAATCAAAACAAGTATTAATTCGAGTTGCCGCGACTAGTGTTAATTTTGCCGATATTAAATCAAGATACGGAAAACATCATGGTGCCGGACAACCTCCGTTTATTCCAGGATTGGATGCAGCAGGTACAATTGAGGAGGTAGGTTCGGACGTTCAACATTTGAAAGTTGGACAACGGGTCATCACTTTTCCTAATAATGGATCCTATTCGGAATATGTCGTTGCTAATGAAGAACTTACTTTTTTGCTTCCCGACAACGTGGACTTTGACATAGCGGCTGCCTTTCCAATTGTTTCATTTACCTCCTATAAGCTACTAGCTGATGTAGCAAGAATGGAGCCTGGCGAAACGGTACTCATTCATGCTGCAGCTGGTGGAATCGGAACGACGGCGATCCAATTGGCCAAAATATTAGGTGCAGGCCGAATTATCGGAACCGTAGGAAATGAACATAAAATTGCGGCAGCACAGGAAGCGGGCGCAGACCATGTCATTTGTTATGAGAAAGAAGACTTTGCTGAAAAGGTAAATGAATTAACGAATGGGCAAGGAGCTGATGTGATTTTAGACTCGATCTCTGGATGGGTGTCAGAAAAAAGTTTGACTTGTCTAGCAAGGTACGGTCGATTAGTTAACTTCGGTATCTCAGGTGGAGTTGCAGGGCAATTAAAAACAACCGATTTGCATTCAAGCTGTCGATCAGTTCTCGGGTTTAGTCTAGGGACGACTAGAGATAAACGACCACACCTCTTACGCGATGCATCAAAACATGTGCTTCAATATTTAGCAGATGGGAAATTGAACATGAAAATCGGAAAGCGCTTTTCCCTTGAAGAGGCCGCAAAAGCACATGAGTGGGTGGAAAGCAGACAGAGCACTGGAAAAGTTTTGTTGGATCTCAGACTCTAGGAATGCTCCAACAATTGTAACACTGGTTCTATACTACTTGAAAATGCCAGTTGGCAAATATATATTGTATGAATTAGGATTATCCTTTTTTCATTAATTATGGGAAATGTATTGTTTGCTGTTTGGACATAGTAGCCTAGGATTAGAAAATACCTTTTTATATATTATTTTCTGAATGTTAGCATTATAATATTTATTGAGATATCTTGTTGGTGATATACATATTTTCTTCATATATTTTTAGTAGAAAAATGGAGGGCTGAGTACGGTTTATAAGCATCTCTAAAATGTTTACCCGTGATTTAATAGAGAGATTTTTGGAGATGGGGCTTGATTATGCATTTTACTGTGTCGAAAGCTTTGCATATTCAAATGATAGAAAGTTGTCAATTAGTAGCAGGGAAGCAAGGGTTAAATCGAATTATTCGATCTGTTAGTATTATGGATACTCCTGATACCACATTGTTAAAGAAAGGAGACCTATTACTTACAACAGGTTACGTCTTTAAGGATGATACAGATACTCAGATAAAGCTGATTCAAGAATTGGCTAAACGTGGGTGCGCGGGTCTAGCAATAAAAGTAAAAAGATTTTTGTCTTCCACTCCGGAAGCCATGCTTCAGGAAGCAAATCGATTGAATTTTCCAATCCTCGAGATTCCATATGATATAGCCTTGTCAGACTTACTTATCCTATATTCACGCGAAATTTTTTATAAGGAAAACCTTCTTAACGAACAAAATAGAAAGAATGATTTTTTTACCAAACTTTTTATAGGAGAACACTCCAATCGAGATACAATTGTAAATCAGCTACAGGAATACGGAATGTTCCTATTTAATCATTTTAATATTTTATATAGTGTAGTACAAAATGGTTCCAAACCTTCATCAATTTCTTCGGCTGAGTTTATAAGGCTAGTCAGTGAGGTGGAGGCTAAAATCAATATAAAAATGCTCGTCGTTAAACTCGATGATTATATTATTATAGCTCAACCTCTAAACTGCAAATGTCCGACTCAACTAAGATCTGTAGTCAAGGAAGCTGCCACTCTGTTAGTAAATAAATTTACACACTTATTTCCAAATGAAACAATAGCAGTGGGGATAGGTAATGGTAGGCAAGACGTATTAGATATATATTCAAGCTTTAAGGAAGCAAAGGGAGCTTTTCAGTTGGGTTTACAAATAAGATCTAAAGAAGTAGAAAAGGTTTATGAATACACGGAACTCGAACCTGATATTTTACTACAACAACTACCAGATATCATGTTAAATAGCTATTACGGCTCAACTTTAGAACCTCTTATAAGACACGATCGAGAAAATGATACAGAATACCTTAGAACATTAAAAGTATTTTTGAATAATAGAGGGAAAATCGAGGAAACGTCTCGTAGTCTTTATTTACATAGGAATACTGTGAAATTTCGTATTGCTCGTATTGAAGAGTTATTAAGGATTGATTTGAAGAATGGAGACGCATTGTTTAGAGTGCAGTTAGGGGTAAGAGTTGCTGGATTGTTAGGTGAAGCTTAGGTAGTATAATTTATACAGGTTAAAAATACTTAATTCCTTAGCTCAATATAAGGTAGAGCTAAGGTGTGTCTTGCAGGTGAATAAGATAGATTGTTTGTCGTGTTTACATTATTCTAGTCTAAAATAGACGTTTATTTTGGTGAAGTGTGTAAAAGATAGTTCATACGAATGGCAAGGTCAAGTTGAAATAGAACTTTTCCATTGTCTAGATCTATATTCAATAATTCTTTAATACGAGTTATTCGAAAATGGACTGTATTTCGATGGATACCTAATCTTCTGGCTGTATCAGTTGGACTAAGACAGCATTCTAGATATACTTCTAGTGTGTTTACTAACTCAGAGTTAGTTTTTTTATCATATTCTATTAAAGGACCTAATACGCTTTTTACGAAATTTTTTGAAATATCTAAGGGTGTATGTTGAAGAACTGTATAAGTCTGTAAGGTCGAGTAATCAAAAACATTTTGTTTTGGTGCTAGTCTATTTCCAACCTGTAATGCTTGGTATGCTTCCTGTAAACTCCGGAAAAGTTGGACAATCGTAGTTTGATAAGTGCCAATCCCCACTTGTAAGTGAAACCCCAAAACTTCATCATTCAAACTATTAATGAGCATATCTGCAATCTCAGAAGCTGTATGACACGTTTGAGAGATATGTTTTCCATCAGCAGATTGCAAGATGACAAGAAGCTTATTTTCAAATTCACCGGAAAAAAGATGTACACCGATATTTCTTCCAGTAACTTCAATCTTCTTCAAAAGACGAGCAAAGTTGGTCATTGAGTAATTACCTAAGGTTGAGGGGGTAATACACAAGCAAAGGTAACCTTCTGCTGGCAACAACCCCAAAACTCCGCCTTCCGCAAAAATAGCCCCTTCGCTCTTCATCTCCCTGTTTATTAATCTCTTAAGAAAAGCATTCTTTTTATCTAGTTCGTGTTGTTGTCCCTGATCGATTAAAACTTGTCTTAAAATCGGAACAAGCAAATCGGAAATGGATAAGTCATCGGGTATTTCGATTATTGGTAAATCTAACTTATTGGCAGCCTCTAGCATTGCTTTAGGTAATCTTGATATCTTTATAGCTAATCCACTACATTTACGTTTCGCTAATGAATCTACGAGTGCAATTAACTCCGACTTATCGTTAAAAATATATCCTGTTGTTAACACAAAATCCCCTGGTTTTAACCAGGTTAGCACATCTGGAGCATCATAGCTGTTAACCGAACTAATTTGACGTGAGAGCCCACGAACTCCTGCAACTACTGTACAACGGTCTAACGGTGGAATAGTTAGGGCTTTAGTTAGTGTTAATCCCAAAATAATCACCTTTTCTGCTTTTATCATCAACTCTCTTTCATTATTGAATACTTTTTTATAGATAGTCAACAAGGTTGACAAAACTATTGATATCTTTCGATTGTGCTCCAAGCACAATTATTTGTTGAACGTATTGTCTTATTTGTCTAATGACTAACAAAACCTCTCGTTATAAAATGATAGTAATCATCAAAGAATATCTAAGAAAAGGTTATGGCTAGACTATCCGTAGGTAAAAAAGAAAGGAGGTATTTACTATACAAATTCATGAATTAAATAAAATGGACCAGGCGACTTTTACGGAGGAACTTGGATGGATTTTTGAACACTCTCCATGGGTTGCTGAACGCGCTTGGTTTTGTCTCCCGTATTGTTCTCTTACTCATTTGCACTGGAGTATGTCAAGTGTTGTACAACAAGCCACAACAGAAGAAAAGCTCTCCTTACTTAGAGCCCATCCTGATTTAGCATCACGTGTTAAAATGGCAGACGCTTCTGTAAAAGAACAAGCTGGAGCTGGACTTACTTCCCTGTCTCAAGAGGAATTCAATGATTTTTTAGAATTAAATGAAATGTATAAAAAAAAGTTTGATTTTCCATTTATTCTAGCTGTAAAAGGCCACACAAAAGAGTCAATACGAGAATCTATAAATACTCGTTTGTCTTTATCTACAAATCTGGAATTAAAAGAGGCACTAACTCAAATTTACCGGATTGCACGCTTTCGTCTGGAAGATTTTATTAAAGTATAAAGGAGGAGTTATTTGTTGAATAATCAGAATGTTAAAAAAAGGACTATGTATTATGGTAAAGGTGATGTATTCGTTTTTCGTACTTTCACCAAACCTTTAACAGGTGTTAAAGTTATTCCAGAGTCAAACTTTACTGGCAGAACTAACGTTATCTTTGGCTTAAATGCTCAAATAGCACTTAAAGGTGATGCGTTTTTGTCTTCTTTCACAGAAGGTGATAATAGTCTGATAGTAGCTACAGATTCAATGAAAAACTTTATCCAACGACAAGCGGCACAATATGATGGTTCAACAATGGAAGGTTTTACAACATTTGTTTGTGAGCGCTTTCTTGATAAATATCCTCATTTAGATGCTGTGAGAATTACTGCAAATGAAGTTCCTTTTGATACTGTCCTAGTACCTTCAAAAACTGGATTAGAGAACAGTGACATTGTTTACCGTCGTTCTCGAAACGAATTTGCAACAACAACTGTAGAGGTAGAGCGAACAGAAAAGGGTAGTAAAATTGTCGAGCAAACCAGCGGGGTTGCTGAAGTACATTTAATTAAGGTGAGTGGAAGTTCATTCTATGGTTTTATTAAAGATGAATATACAACTTTACCAGAAGCTTTCGATCGTCCTTTATTTATCTATCTAAATATTAATTGGAAGTATTCAAATGGAGTTGATGCTCTTGGAACAGATCCAGAACGTTATGTAGCTGCAGAACAAGTCCGTGATATTTCTCAAGTTGTTTTCCATCAACTGGAAAACCGGTCGATTCAACAATTAATCTATCACATTGGTTTAAGAGTACTTGAGCGGTTCCCACAGTTGGCTGAAATTCAATTTGAAACAAATAACCGAACTTGGGATACGGTGGTGGAAACAATTCCAAACTCTGAAGGTAGCGTATTTACTGAACCACGTCCTCCATATGGATTCCAAGGGTTCGTTGTAACACGTGAAGATCTTGAATTGGAGCTGTCAACTCCTGAATCTGCCTACTCTCAATCATGAATGGGCGCTTAACAACACATGCTTTAGATCTATCTAAAGGTTTACCCGCGAAGGAATTAAAAATAGAGCTATGGCACTTGGGAAGTGAGAATAATCGTAATCTTGTTAAAACTGTTTACACTAATCACGATGGCCGGGTTGAAACACCTCTTCTTGAAGGAGAAGATTTAAAAATAGGAGAATATGAACTACTGTTTTATGTGGGAGATTATTTTCAGACAAAAAATCTTGAAATTTTGGAAAAACCATTTTTAGATCTAGTTCCAATACGGTTTGGGATTAATGATAATAAAGCACATTACCATATACCTCTATTAATGGCCCCTGGAGGATATAGTACTTATCGGGGAAGTTAGTCTTGAAAACAACTAATTGTGAATCTAATTAAAAGTGAGGAACTGCCCGTACGAAAGCTCTCTCTTTTATTTTAGATTCACCTATAAGCGGGGCTGATCGTCGTGAACATCATCGTAATAGGGATTAATTATAATACAGCTCCAGTGAAAGTTCGGGAATGCTTTACATTTAATGAAGAAAATAAAACAATAGCGATTCAGACGTTGCACAAAACTAAGAGTGTTCAAGAATGTGTAATAGTAGAAACGTGCAATCGTACTGAAATCTATGCTGTAGTAGACAATTTACACACAGGAAAACATTATATTAAAAGCTTTTTATCTACTTGGTTTAATATAAGCAAAGTAGAATTAGAAAAGTCTTTATATAGTAAAGAAAAGCAGGATGCTGTGAATCATTTATTCCGTGTTGCTAGTGGGTTAGATTCGATGATTTTGGGAGAAACACAAATATTAGGACAAGTAAAAAGCTCTTTCTTCCAAAGTCAAAACCTTAAGGCAACAGGTAAGATATTTAATAGATTATTTAAACAATCTATTACATTTGCCAAAGGTGTTCATACAAATACAAGTATAGGGAAGAATGCTGTTTCTGTAGGTTATGCTGCAATAGAGTTGATCAAGCAGACTTTTGAAGATTTTGACAATAAATCAGTTGTTATCCTTGGGGCAGGGAAAATGGGTGAACTAACGGCAAAGCTTTTGGATGTATACAAAATTAGCAATATCACGGTTGTTAATCGCACTTATGAGAGAGCAAAGCGTTTGGCAGACCGACTCAAGGTTAAGGCTTTAGCGATTGAGGATCTTTCACTAGCGATCAAAAAGGCTGATATTGTTTTTAGTACAATACGTGCAGAGAACTATATTATTAACAGTCAAGACCTTCAGTTGGTCCTAAAAGAGAGAAGCCATCGCCCTTTATATATGGTTGATATTGCAGTGCCTAGAAGTCTTGATCCTGATATTAATAGGTTGGACAATGTCATCTTATACAATATTGATGATTTGAATGGAATTGTAAAATTTAACCTTAAAAAACGAGCCCAAGAAGCGGAAAAAATTGAACAAATGATCGATGGAGAAGTAGTGTTGTTTAAAACCTGGTTGAACTCTCTAGAGGTAGTTCCATTAATAACCGCATTACACTCAAAATCATTTACGATACAAGAAGAGGCATTAAGGAGTATCGAAAATAAATTACCGAGTCTTAGTGAAAGAGAACTAAAGACCATCCGTAAACACACGAAATCAATCGTAAATCAAATGATTCATGGCCCTCTTAAAGAAATAAAGGGATTGGTAGCACACAGCAATCAAAAGGATAGGGAAGATATTTTAGAGCTTTTTATAAAAATATTTGCTTTAGAAGAGGAAATAATAGGGCAAATAAAAGAAGCGTATCAACATGAGGAAATGGCTCTTTAGCTACTCATATATTAATTAAAAAGAAAGAGGAGGTTTTAATCTTTGAGTCATTTAACTACAAACCAAGGAGTTCCTGTCGGAAACAATCAAAACTCTAGAACTGCTGGGAGAGGAGGTCCTACTGTTCTCGAAGACTATCATTTACTTGAAAAGTTAGCTCACTTCGATCGTGAGCGTATTCCTGAGCGAGTCGTTCACGCTAGAGGTGCAGGGGCTTATGGAACGTTTGTTACAAAAAAGAGCATGAAAACCCATACACAGGCAGCATTCCTTCAGAAAAAAGAAACAGAGACACCGGTGTTTGTACGCTTTTCTACAGTAATTCATGGCCAAGGATCACCTGAGACTGCCAGGGACCCTAGGGGATTTGCTGTTAAGTTTTACACGGAGGAAGGAAACTATGATATCGTTGGGAATCATCTTCCTGTTTTTTTCATAAGAGATGCATTAAAATTCCCGGACATGGTCCATTCTTTGAAACCAGCACCAAACACAAATATTCAAACGCCTGATCGTTATTGGGATTTCATGTCGTTAACTCCAGAATCCACTCACATGTTAACTTGGGTATTCTCAGATTATGGAACACCAGCGAATTACCGACAAATGGAAGGGTTTGGGGTTCATACATTTAAATGGATTAATGCGCAAGGTAGAGTCGTTTATGTGAAATATCATTGGAAACCACTTCAAGGGGTTCGAAACTTCTCAGCAGAAGAAGTGACAGAAGTACAAGGGAAAGATTTTAGCCATGCAACAAAGGACCTTTTTGACAATATCGAAAAAGGTAATTATCCAAAATGGGATTTATTTGTCCAAATTATGCAGATTGATGAAACAGACTCACTTGCTTTTGATCCATTAGATCCAACGAAGCTCTGGCCAGAAGACGATTTTCCACTACTAGAAGTGGGAACTATGGAGCTAAATCGAAACCCAGATAATTTCTTTGCTGAGGTAGAACAGTCTGCGTTTTCCCCGAGTGCCACAGTACCCGGAATTGAGCCATCGGAGGACAAACTATTACAAGGACGATTATTTTCATACCCGGATACACAACGGTATCGCTTAGGGCCAAACTATTTACAAATACCTGTTAATTGCCCATATGCGACTGTTAGGAACAACCAACGAGATGGTTCTATGCAAACTAGACAACAAGTATCAACGATTAACTATCAACCAAACCGTTATGAAGATGAGCCTGTAGATAACCCAATTTATAAAGAAAGTGAAACTAAGATTGAAGGGTATGTTAGCCGTGAAAAAATTGAGAAATCAAACGATTTTCAACAGGCAGGAGAACGTTACCGAACATTTTCAAAACCCGAGCAAGATAACTTAATCAATAATCTATCTGGAGATCTCGAGGGAGTCGAGGAAAAGACAAAATTACTTGTTATTTGTAATTTCTTTAGAGCCGATACCGAACTTGGCAAACGTCTAGCAGAAGCTTTGAAAGTTGATATTCGTTCATTCTTAGCTAATGTTCCGTCTTAGGGGGAACATATAATAGGAGAGACACGGATAGTTGAAACTATCTTAATTCGGAAATTTAGCTCAATTCTCATTTTATTCTAAAATGTAAGTTCAATATCAGAGCGAAAGGATCATCAAAAAGATGATCTTTTCTACTAAAGGTTCACAAATAAGGTGGTACAGAACAATAAATATCTGAATATTCTGAGTATACTAAAGAGCGCACAGTCTGGCACTTTAATAAGATTGTAAAAAAGCACCAAACAAAGTTTCTTAATATGAAGCAAAAAATATACCTTAGACTAGATAAAAAATCTCAATAAGTAACTTTGAACCCTAAACATATTACATCCCATGATTCACCAGAAACCATATCATCTTTTAATTTGATGTAGAGGGCTGTGTGAATGGAAAGAGAGGAATCGGTTGATAGGTTAATCACCTGTTAATGTAAAGGGATAAAAGAGAGATCTGCCGGTACTTGATCGTTGATTTGCGATTTTTTAAAGAGTACTAGAATTTAAGAGTTAGCAGATAAAACAAAAAAGAGAAGTGAAAAGGGAATTTATTTAGGAGGGTTTATGTGAAGGATGAAAAATTAAGTATTTGGAAATTAATTTTGTTAGGGCTACAACATGTGTGTGTTATGTATGGTGGAGCGGTTGCGGTACCTTTAATCATTGCACCTGCAATTGGTTTAACTCAACAACAACTCGTTTATTTAATCTCTTTTGATTTGTTTGCTTGTGGAGTTGCGACGATAATTCAGGTTATTGGTTTTAAAGGAGTAGGTATTAGATTGCCTGCAATGATGGCTGTTTCATTTATAGTTGTTGAGCCTATTATTGCGATTGGGCAAATTCATAGTATCCAGGGAGTATTTGGTGCAGTTATTGTGTCTGGTATAGTTGTTGCCCTTTCATCCCAGTTAATAGGTAAGATTCTACCCTACTTCCCACATATCGTAACTGGATCTATTGTTTTTATCATCGGGGTTTCACTGATGCCAGTAGCTATGAGAAACGCAGCTGGTGGTGCAGGATCGGAAAGCTTCGGTTCTTTCTCTAATTTATCTTTAGCAGCTTTCACATTAATACTTTTCTTAGTCCTAAATACATTCTTCAAAGGATTTATGAAAGCGGTATCAATTCTGATAGCCATGTTAGCAGGTTCCATTGTCGCCTATTTCATGGGGAAAGTGGATGGCTCAATATTGGGGCAATCCGACTGGTTTACACCGATTGTACCGTTTTATTTCGGCGTTCCGACCTTTCAACTCTCTTCTATTATTACCATGACAATTATTGCTCTTATTATTGCAATCGAAAGTGTAGGGGTTTTCTTGGCACTTGGAGAAGTTTGTGAAAAGAAAATTGGAGAGCATGAAGTCAAAAAAGGACTTCGTGCAGAGGGGTTTGCTGCAGTTTTCAGCGGAATCTTCAACTCTTTTAATCATTCAACCTTTTCACAAAATGTAGGTCTAGTTTTCTTAACAAGAGTAACTAGTATATATGTTGTAGCAACTGGGGGTTTTATATTAATTATTTTAGGATTAGTGCCAAAAGTGGCGGCTGTCACTACGATGATTCCAGCACCAGTTCTTGGGGGGGCGATGATTCCTATGTTTGGAATGTTAATTGCAGCCTCATTAAAAATTATTAGTAAATCGGATTTGAATAAACCTACTAATCAATTGATAATTGCAGTAGGAATTGGTACTGCCCTAGCAATAAAAGGCGTTCCGGACGCATTTGTATTATTCCCGGACACGGCAAGATTGCTTGTAGGTAATGGGGTCGTTATGGGAACCCTCGTGTTGTTCGTTTTAAATCTTTTACTTAACGGAAAAGGAGAGGAAGAAGTACATGATCAAGATGTTATTGAACCGGATATTGAACTAGGGGCGTAAATGTATCTGGGGTATTAATATTTCTTGGTTTGTAGGGGTTATTTTATCATTTATCCTTTTTCTATCAATCTGCTAACAATGTGTGAACAAAGAGGAGGATTTAAATTCATGAAATATGATTTAATAATCAAAAACGGTAATGTTGACTTCTATGATGAAGTAAAACAAGTTGATATAGCTGTGAAAGAAGGAAAGATTTCTGCAATTGCTACAAAACCCGCAGAACATTTTAATTTTAGACGAAAGGTAAATAGAGGTTTTGAAAGATGCTGATATCATTATCGTAGATCCAAGTCAATCCTATACAGTGGCCGAAGAGAATCTATACTATCGCTTACTTAGGGCGAACAATTAACTGTCGAGTCACAAGAACATTTGTTAGAGGACAGTTGTTTTTTGACATTAATAAAGGGATTAAAGTCAGCTATGTTTGTTTAGCGTGTCATGAAAAAGAAGAGATCCCTTTAAATGTAGTAAAAGATTTTGACTTAATGAATGGTGGAGATCCGACGACTCCTCCGATGTTCTCATGTGAAAAATGCGGAGAACAAATGTATCCAGAATATTACAAGGGAGTACATGGCATAGAGTACAAACTATCGGACATTCGCTAGACAAAAAGGACCGGGAGGCATTTGCCCGGTTTTTCTTATTCTTATTTTAATAATATATTTTGGGATATTCTTGTTTGATTTAAGCTTATAAAATCTATCAATATTAAACCGTGATAAAGTGGAACTGGCATGGATTATCGGCGTTGTTGTGGCAGGTATTGCATATATTCTTCTGATGAAGTTTGCATTTCAAGATTCAAAAAGGGTACGATATTTGAGAAATAATTGTAAACTTGTTGATGCAATCAAATCTATAAGTTAGAGATAAGGGACTGATTGTTTAAGCGATTATTCATATGGGACATCTTCATCCATTGTACCGTGCAAGAGAAGGGTTGCGAAAATCAGTACGAACATGATAGAGCGGGCAAAACTCAGAAAGCTTTTCCTTTTCTAATTTCGGATTAAGGCCGCTTACTTGCTTTAATCCATACTCCCTGGTGCCTTGAGTCTGAGACATCTTTTTGACAAACAAAGTGGAAAAGATTTTACGGAAGAGTTTAAAGAAGTTTATGATTTTTGGAAAGCATGAGAAATGAAAGCAGTTAAAGCCATGGCGGAATTAGGCGTTAAAAAGACGACTTTTTATAAGTTGGTTAAGGAATATGAAAAAGACTCTAAATAGATCACTATTTAATAGAAGAAACCCGTCAAAAGAAGGTTGACCTATAAGGGCACTTAGGTGCTCGTAATGGCGTCATACCTTCTTTTCGTTTTATCAGAAAATATAAATTTTGAATGGTGTTATGTCTCTAGTAATTACTTTCAAATCAAATAATTAAGTCAAAAAGGAATTTTAAAATATTTGAATAGTTGCGACTTTATGGTAAAATTCTATTTAAAAATACTGAGTGCGGTAGTTTGATAAAACATTATTGCTTCCTACGCAACGTTTTTTCTGATAAAATGAAGAAATTAAAAAGATTACAGTTGGTCATTTTAGTATAAATAAGGACGTTATTGCTCTTGTGGTAAGATAAAGAAACAGGATAAGTAATTTAGGCTTTAATCGGAGGTTAATATAAATGGTTAAGTCAGTAGATAGAGCGTTAAGAATTATTTCATTAGTAAGTAAGCGTAAAGAAGGGGTGGGTGTTACTGAGCTGGCCTCCAACCTAGATTTAAATAAAAGCTCTATATTCAGATTATTAAGTACTCTTGTAGAACATGGATTCATTGAACAAAATCCTGAAACTAAAAAATATAGATTAGGCTATAAATACTTAGAATTAAGTTCGATGCTACTTGAATCTATTGACTTGAGAACTCAAGCTAAACCTTTTTTGGAAGAGTTAGAATCATATACTAAAGAAGTGATCCACTTGGTCGTATATGATCAAGGAGAGGTAATCTATATTGAAAAACTTGAGGGAAGTGAAACCCTTAGAACACATTCACAAGTAGGAAGAAGGGCCCCGATGCATTGTTCAAGTGTTGGGAAGGTTATTTTAGCACATCTGCCGTTAAATGAGATTTTAGATATAATTGACAAGTATGGTTTATCAAAACATACTGAACAAACGATTACAGATAAAGAATCTATTTTTAAAGAATTGGGAAAAATAAGGAACGAAGGCTTTGGTACAGAAATTGAAGAAAATGAACCTGGAATCACCTGTATTGCAGCACCAATTTTTGATAATCGGAAGAAAATTACTGCTGCTGTCAGTATTTCAGGAGCAAGTACCCGAATGACTGAAGAAAGATTGGCTGAAATTAAACCAATTATAGTGGATATAGGTAAAAAGATTTCCAAGCGGCTTGGTTACACAGACAATTAAATGATATAAAAAAGAATTGGTATTAAACCAGTTCTTTTTTAAATGCAGTAAATTATAGGTGAGTTATCTTCGAAATTTAAAGATTTATCTCAGATATTTTGTATCTACGAAAACAACTAATTTATCTTCGGAATTTTCAACTTATCGATTATTCGGTGAAATTCGCACTTTTTTCTACACTTTCCAACGTCAAAAAAGCTCGAGAGTCTCTTATTTGATAGTGCTCTAAGCTTTTGATCTTCGACCAATTTTTATGAAAAATTTAATAATAAAAAAATACTTGAAATATTAAGAAAACGATGATAATATCGAAATAAGGAACACAGTTAGTCAATAAGCAACAAATCGCTTTATTTTTTTAATTAAAAAAAGAAACGACGTTGCTTATTACGAAACAAAAGGAGGAATAAAAGTGGTTTTTTCGATAGAGAAAAGCGCATTTTATAATGATCTAACCAAAACAATTCGCCGTCACATAGTTAAAATGACCAATCATGCTGGAAGTGGTCATCCAGGAGGATCACTTTCTGCAACAGAACTATTACTAACTCTTTACTATGA
>NZ_JBHLVO010000113.1:0-516 GCF_042433335.1 Metabacillus herbersteinensis | reverse complement strand
AAGCTCGATGTCACCAACGATATCGACTACATGAGCGTTCAGCCGAAAGAAGCGCTGACGCCGCTGCTGGCAAGCCTTAAACAGCAGCGCATCCTGATCCACGGCAGCGGCTTTTCACAGCTGATCGCCCAGTATATTTACAACAAGTTTCTCGTCACCGGCGTGAATGCCAGCCTGGCGCTGTGGCCCGATTACGAAATCCTCGAACAGAAAAACGCCGCCTGCTTCGACTCCATCTGGATCATTTCTAAATCCGGGCGCAGCAGCTCGGCGCTCAACTGGGTTAAGGCCCTGGAGGGGAAGGAGATTAATCTGGTTTGCTTTACCGGCGACTACCAAAGCCCGCTGGCGCAGGCCGCGGATACGGCGTTTATTATTCACGACCCGCAGAAGTTCGATGATGATATTTACTGGAGCAACCCGTTTTTCGGCTACTGCATCTTAGGCTTTGAGCGACTATTGAAGATGTGGTTTACCAGTCTACGTAGCAATAGTTAGCCCCCGCTAAGCGCGGTG
>NZ_JBHLVO010000112.1:0-516 GCF_042433335.1 Metabacillus herbersteinensis | reverse complement strand
CCCTATTCCTCCATGTAGTATCATAGCTTCGCTTGTTATACGAGATCATTGTCCCAACCAGCCTCAATCATGTTTCTACAAGTAGGGGGCGAACTGTTTAATGGACGGGATCGAGTCCCAAGGGCGCTTACGTTCTACCCCGGCTACCGTAATCATATATCGATATAAAAAATGGTCAACCAGAAATATAAACTGTACCCTATAGAGTAGACACTAAAAAAAGGTCTGCCCTATAGGGTGCTTTTTTGTATAATGAAAAAAACAGGAGAATCGGAGAACAGTTACATGTCAAAAAAACACTTTACTGAGAAAGAGATAGAAATACTATTTAATAATCCATATGTTAAATCTGTAAGTTCAAAGGGTGTTACATATACAGACGAATTTAAGAGAATTTTTATAGATGAAAATGAAAATGGAAAGTGGCCAAGGCAGATTTTCGAGGAGAATGGTTTTGATATTGAAGTCATTGGTATTGTCAGAGTACAAAGGGCTGCCTCCAGATGGCGTACTACT
>NZ_JBHLVO010000111.1:0-521 GCF_042433335.1 Metabacillus herbersteinensis | reverse complement strand
TCTATATCCTTGATAAAAAAGCAAGATAGCCAAAATGTGCGGCAAGCATACATTTCTATTTTCAGGAATAGAATAAATGTTCCGATTACAAACAATTTAAGTCGGAGATAATTTGTCCTTGTGAAAAAATACTGAATTTTATACCTCTGAAATCCAGCACTTTGTAAAATTGAGTGTTGGATTTTTTATTTTCTGCCGCGTTTTTTGCCAATTATATTCATGTGCGCACGCAGAAAACAAAGTGTAATTTTCAAAATTGACAGAACCATGAATTATTTCTTGCTGGCGGAAACCGACTTTTTCCGCCTGATAAACGAAGCCGGCGACTGCAATATGGAAACGGCATACACGGCTTTCGCCACCCAAGTGATCGAACTGTGCAACGGCGGCATGGACATGAACCTTACCGTCATCGCGCTTGCCTACATCGAAATCGAGTTGCAGCACCATCCGGTGCGTAATCTGTCAGAAGAAAGAAGAGAGATTGCCGCCTACGTCAGCAAGGCTCTGTCTTTCGTAAG
>NZ_JBHLVO010000110.1:0-528 GCF_042433335.1 Metabacillus herbersteinensis | reverse complement strand
TGCCGCCCAGATTGCAAAGGCGGTGGGTGCGTTTCTTTCTTTCGCCTTGTTCCAGAAATTTCTTTCGGTTTTCCAGACGCTCCAGCTTGTGCTGTTCCTGTGCAAGCTGCGTCTCGGCTCGTTCCTTTTCGGCTCGAAGCTGTTCAAGGGTTTTCGGTTTTGTCATTGTAATTGACCTCCTTTTTTGATTTTGCGGATAAAAAAAGACCGTCAACTTTTCGCATAGTGCGACCAGTCAACGGTCTGATTTTCGGTATTCAGTTGTTGTGTTCAGTTCGGTAAATTGAAGTTGGTCAAAGTTGTTGGCGAAGATATTCCACAACATTTCCATTCGTATCATAGAAACAGATGTTTCCTACATTGAGGGGCAGGACAATGGCGAAAGGCTTGCCACTATCAATATCAATCACCTGAATGCCGTTGCCATCATCTACTTCAAGTCGAACAATATTTTGGGTATTCATTGAGATAAATGCCCTTTCGTTATTTCCCTCAACAACAAACTCTGCAATGTAATCATCAACCTCA